>NZ_DJGY01000039.1:0-21528 GCF_002435675.1 Acetobacterium sp. UBA5834
CCAGTGATTGAGAAAACATCTTCTACTGGCATCAGGAATGGTTTGTCGGTATCACGTTCTGGATCGGGGATCCAGTTGTCAACAGCTGTCATCAGTTCAACAATTTTGTCGCCCCATTCTCCGTCTGGATCTTCTAACGCTTTTAAAGCAGATCCGGGAATGATTGGGGTATCATCGCCTGGGAATTCGTATTCGTCAAGCAGTTCACGAACTTCCATTTCAACTAATTCCAGTAATTCTTCGTCATCGACCATATCCACTTTGTTTAAGAAAACAACGATGTATGGTACACCTACCTGACGGCTTAACAGGATATGTTCACGCGTCTGTGGCATTGGACCATCGGCAGCACTAACAACCAGGATGGCACCATCCATTTGGGCAGCACCAGTGATCATGTTTTTAACATAATCGGCATGGCCCGGGCAGTCAACGTGTGCGTAATGACGGTTAGCTGTTTCATATTCAACGTGAGCTGTAGAAATGGTGATTCCACGCTCTCTTTCTTCTGGGGCTTTATCGATGTTTTCGAATGCTACGGCTTCACCGGTTCCAAATCGCTTGTTTAATACAGATGTGATGGCCGCTGTTAATGTGGTTTTACCGTGGTCAACGTGACCAATTGTTCCAACATTTACGTGGGGCTTATTTCTTTCAAATTTTGACTTTGCCATTTGTTCTTCTCCTTAAAATTTATTTTATTGATTTATTATTGTTTACGACCTTCTATGATCTGCTCAGAAATTGACTTCGGCACAGCTTCATAGTGTGAGAACTGCATGGTGTAAACGCCACGTCCCTGGGTCTTGCTTCGAAGGGTGGTTGCATAGCCGAACATTTCAGCCAATGGCACCATCCCCTTAATAATCTGGGCACCGCCACGCATTTCCATTCCTTCAACACGACCACGTCGGGAGTTAATATCCCCCATAACGTCACCCATGTATTCTTCCGGAATAACAACTTCCAGTTTGAAAACTGGTTCTAAGATAACCGGATCGGCTTTTCGCATCCCGTTTTTGAATGCCATCGATCCAGCCACTTTAAAGGCCATTTCGGATGAATCCACGTCATGGTAAGAACCATCATAAACGGTAACCTTAAGATCAAGTACCGGATATCCAGCTAACACACCATTACGCATGGCTTCTTCAATCCCCTGATTAATTGGGTTGATGAATTCTTTAGGAATTGATCCCCCAACGGTTTTGTTTTCGAAGATGTATCCAGTACCTGGTTCAACAGGCTCCATGCGGATGAGACAATGACCGTATTGACCACGTCCACCGGATTGACGCGCAAATTTACCTTCAGCGTCAACAGCTTTGGTAATGGATTCTTTGTAAGCAACCTGTGGTGCCCCAACATTAGCTTCAACTTTAAACTCTCGTAACATACGGTCAATGATGATGTCAAGGTGAAGCTCACCCATTCCAGAGATGATGGTTTGACCGGTTTCTTCGTCAGTATGAGTTCTGAAAGTTGGATCTTCTTCTGCCAATTTGGCTAAAGCGGTACTCATTTTTTCCTGGCCAGCTTTTGTTTTTGGTTCAATCGCAACATGGATTACCGGTTCCGGGAATTCCATGGACTCCAGAATAATGGGTGCTTTGTCAGAACACAGGGTATCCCCAGTTGAGGTATCTTTCAAACCAACTGCCGCAGCGATATCCCCGGTATAAACCGTGGTAATCTCTTCACGATGATTGGCGTGCATTTGCAGAATTCGGCCCAGACGTTCTCTTTTTCGTTTTGACGAGTTGAAAACATAGGAACCGGAGTCAATCGTTCCGGAATAGACCCGGAAGAATGCCAGTTTTCCAACAAAGGGGTCAGTCATGATCTTAAATGCCAGTGCTGAGAATGGCTCGTCATCACTTGCTTTACGGCTGTCTTCTTCTTCAGTATCTGGATTGATCCCGGTAATCGCCGGTACATCCAATGGAGATGGCATATAATCCACAACTGCATCCAGTACCAGCTGAACACCTTTGTTTTTATAGGAAGAGCCACAAACAACCGGAATAATATCAACATTCAATGTTGCTTTTCGAATGGCTGTTTTTAACTCATCAATACCGATGTCTTCGCCTTCCAGGAATTTTTCCATGATAGCTTCATCGTGATCAGCGATAGATTCAATCAGTTTTTCACGATATTCTTCAGCCAGTTCTGTCATATCTTCAGGAATATCGACGATATCGATTTTTTCACCTAAGTCATCTTGATAAATCATCGCCTTCATATTCAGAAGGTCAATGATCCCTACAAAATCACTTTCTTTGCCAATAGGTAATTGAATTGGAACAGGATTTGCGTTTAAACGGTCTTCCATCATTTTCAGTACGTTATAAAAATCAGCTCCGGTAATGTCCATCTTGTTGATGTAAGCCATTCGGGGAACATGATATTTATCTGCTTGACGCCATACTGTCTCTGATTGCGGTTCAACGCCACCCTTTGCACAAAAAACAGCGACCGATCCGTCGAGAACGCGCAATGATCGTTCAACTTCTACGGTAAAATCAACGTGTCCTGGTGTATCAATGATATTGATCCGGTTGTCTTTCCAAAAACACGTGGTTGCTGCCGAGGTAATGGTAATACCTCTTTCTTGTTCCTGTTCCATCCAGTCCATTTGGGAAACCCCATCATGGGTTTCTCCAATTTTATGGATTTTTCCGGAATAGAACAGGATTCTTTCTGTGGTAGTGGTTTTTCCTGCATCAATATGTGCCATAATACCTATATTTCTTGTTTTTGCTAAACTATACTCTCTTGACACAGATGCTTTCCTCTCTTATTTCTAAATCTAAACAAATTACCAACGGTAATGTGCAAAAGCTTTATTCGCTTCAGCCATAGCGTGGGTATCATCTTTTTTCTTAACAGCTGCACCACTATTATTGAGTGCATCCATAATTTCACCAGCTAAACGATCCTTCATGGTTTTTTCAGATCTTTTTCTGGAGTAATTAACTAACCAACGAAGCCCCAAAGCCTGCTTACGCTCAGCACGGATTTCCATTGGCACTTGATAGGTTGCACCACCAACACGGCGAGCTTTTACTTCTAAAACAGGTGTGATATTGGCAAGGGCTTCCTGGAATGCTTCCAGCGCATCTTTGCCAGTTTTTTCAGTAACTTTTTCAAATGCATCGTAAACGATTTTTTGGGCAACACCTTTTTTCCCATCTAACATGATGTTGTTGATTAATTTGGTTACAACAATACTTCCATAGATTGGATCAGGTAAAACTTCTCTTTTTGGAACAGGTCCTTTTCTAGGCACTTTACTTCCCTCCTTAACATTTTATGTTCATCGGTACTCGACATCCAACGTTTCGTTGTTGTGCGTATAGCGTCTCTAACATATATTTGGTCTCGATCAATTTAAATAACGAGCGCTTGAATATGCAGCACTATGCACTACTACTTTTTAGGCTTCTTAGCCCCGTATTTGGATCGAGCTTGTCTACGAGCGTCAACACCAGCGGTATCAAGCGCACCACGGATAATTTTGTAACGAACCCCTGGTAAATCCTTAACACGTCCGCCTTTTACCAGAACAATACTATGTTCCTGCAGATTGTGTCCAATCCCTGGGATATAAGCGGTTACTTCCATTCCGTTAACGAGACGAACTCTGGCGATTTTTCGAAGCGCCGAGTTTGGTTTCTTTGGTGTGGATGTTCTAACTGCTGTACATACGCCTCTTTTTTGAGGGTTTGCTTTCAAAGCTGGAGTTTTGGTTTTTTCATCCAGACTTTTTCTTCCTTTTTTTACAAGCTGATTAATGGTAGGCATTTAGTCCTGCACCTCCTTTTAATAATAATATATCAATAATCGAAACGATTATTAATGACTTGTTTAGAACCAGGGTTATCTTGATGACAACCCCGGCTAGTGTTATTTAATAATCGCAATGACGGCGGCAGCCCGATCAATCCCGCCAGCTTTTCCGAGTCCCACCTTGGTTTCAACTCGTTCCACTGTGATCTGATGGCTGTCGCAGCATTCAACGATGCTTTTTTTGATACTTTCATCGGTATCTTCTGCCAAAATGACTTTAAGTGCTTTTCCTTCTTTTACAGCCTTGAGAGTTTGTTTCATTCCAATCACTTTTGAAACATCAACAAATTGATTCATCGGTTCCTCCTTCTTGCTGTCTGCGTGTTTCGATAAACACACCTAATTACTATACCTGTTTGAGCTTTAAATGTCAAGAATTATTCTTTTGTTAAGAAATCCAGATCGAAGATATCGAGATCCGTAATAATGGCGTCTTCGGTTTCTTCCTGTTCTTCCTCAACATAAGCGTTCAGGATATCATCATCAAAAACAATATCCAGGGATTCAGCGCTGTTGTCTTCTTCAAGTATATCTTCGTACACATCGTCTTCTTCCCGTTCATAAACCAGATCAACGTCACCATACATCTTAACACCGGTACCAGCAGGTACCAATTGACCGATGATAACATTTTCTTTCAGACCGATCAGTGGGTCAACCTTGCCTTTAATGGCGGCATCGGTTAATACCCGAGTGGTTTCCTGGAAGGATGCAGCTGACAAGAAGGAATCGGTTGCCAGTGAGGCTTTGGTGATCCCCAACAGTTCCCGACTGGCGGTGGCTTCCTCGCCACCTTCTTCCCGGGCGGCTTTGTTTTCTTCTTCAAAACTGAAAATATCCACTAAGCTGCCGGCCAGTAAATTGGTGTCACCAGGGTTTTCAACCTTAACTTTACGCAGCATCTGACGGATAATGACTTCCAGATGCTTGTCACCAATGTGTACACCCTGCATCCGGTAAACTTTTTGAACTTCCTGAAGCAGGTATTGTTGAACATGGTCAATCCCCTGGATTCTTAAGATATCACTGGGATTAATCGAACCTTCGGTGATTTCATCCCCGGCGGCTAATTGATCGCCGGTGTGAACCCGCAGTCGCGACCCGTACGGAATCAGGTAAACCTTCATTTCACCATCTGCGCCGGTAACCACCGCTTCGGTTTTTTTCTGGTTATCCTGAATTTCAACGCGACCGTCAATTTCTGAAATAATCGCCTGACCTTTTGGTTTTCGGGCTTCAAAAAGCTCTTCGATACGTGGAAGACCCTGGGTGATATCGTCAGCGGAGGCAACCCCACCGGTATGGAAGGTACGCATGGTCAGCTGGGTTCCCGGTTCACCAATTGACTGGGCGGCGATAATCCCGACCGCTTCACCAATTTCAACCGGTCGCCAGGTGGTTAAATCAACACCATAGCATTTCTTACAAACCCCATATTTAGACTGACAATTGAAGGCCGCCCGAATCAATACTTTTTCGATACCAGCTTTTTCAATATTCTGAGCCATTTCGGTGGAGATGATTTCACCAGCCGGAGCCAGTATTTCACCGGTTTCCGGATGCTTCACATCTTCAAAGGCATAGCGTCCGACCAGTCGTTCCTGCAGGGTTTCGATGATTTCGCCGTGATCATTGATGGTTGATACTTCATAGCCCCGGGTCGTCCCACAGTCATCTTCGCGGACAATGACATCCTGACTGACATCAACCAGACGCCTTGTCAGATACCCGGAATCGGCCGTTCTAAGGGCGGTATCGGCCAGACCTTTTCGGGCCCCATGAGTGGAGGAGAAAAATTCCAGTACATTTAATCCTTCACGGAAGTTGGAGCGGATTGGCAGTTCGATGATACGACCACTTGGGTTGGCCATCAGACCACGCATCCCGGCCAGCTGCCGAATCTGGTTCTTGCTACCTCGGGCCCCGGAATCGGCCATCATATTGATCGGATTAAGATCCTCGAGGTGATCGAGCAGGGCATCAGTAACCTCATCGGTGGCTCGGTTCCAGATTTCAACGACGTTGTTGTAACGTTCTTCATCACTGATAAACCCTTGACGGTAAAGCATCATATTTTCGGTGATCTTATCATCGGCCTTTGAAAGGATTTCCTCTTTATTTTTCGGAACTTCCATATCGCTGACACCAACGGTGATGGCACCACGGGTTGAGAATTTAAAACCTAAGCGCTTGATTTCATCCAGCACTTCCGATGTTTTGGTGGGTCCGAAGGTTTTGTAGCATCGCTCAACGATTTCTGAGAGAACTTTCTTATTCACTTGGCGGTCGATTTCCAGTTTAAACTGATCTTCGACGGTTTCCCGTTTGACGAAACCTAATTCCTGGGGAATAATGGTGTTAAAAATAAATCGTCCCACCGTCGCTTCAACCAGACGGGTCACCGTTTCGCCATCGATCTCTTTAGCAATCCGTACCTTAACCATGGCGTGCAGATCGACATCCTTGTTAAAGTAAGCCATTTCCATTTCGTCCAGATCTCTAAAGATACTACCGGTACCCTTGCCATCTTTTTTGTAGATGGTCATATAGTAGGTTCCCAGAATCATATCCTGGGTTGGTGCCACAACCGGAGTTCCATCCTGGGGCTTAAGAATATTATTGGATGCCAGCATCAGGAAGCGGGCTTCGGCCTGGGCTTCAACCGATAAGGGCACATGAACCGCCATCTGATCGCCGTCAAAGTCGGCATTGTAGGCAGTACAAACCAGGGGATGAAGCTTAATCGCTTTCCCTTCAACCAGAATCGGTTCAAAAGCCTGAATCCCCAAACGATGGAGGGTCGGGGCCCGATTAAGCAGTACTGGATGTTCCTGAATGACATCTTCCAGTACATCCCAGACAATCGGATCGAGTTTTTCAACCATTTTTTTGGCACTTTTTATATTTTGTGACAGGTTACGGCCCACCAGTTCCCGCATTACAAATGGTTTAAACAGTTCAATGGCCATTTCTTTTGGCAAACCGCATTGGAACATTTTCAGATCCGGTCCAACGACGATAACCGAACGGCCCGAGTAGTCAACCCGTTTTCCCAAAAGGTTCTGACGGAATCGACCCTGTTTCCCTTTAAGCATGTCACTGAGGGATTTAAACGGACGGTTACCCGGTCCGGTGACGGCCCGGCCACGACGCCCATTGTCAATCAGGGCATCGACTGCTTCCTGAAGCATCCGTTTTTCATTTTGAACAATGATATCCGGCGCATCCAGTTCCAGCAGCTTTAGCAGCCGGTTGTTTCGGTTAATGACCCGACGGTACAGATCATTGAGATCCGAGGTCGCAAAACGGCCCCCATCGAGCTGTACCATTGGTCGCAATTCCGGTGGGATAACTGGAATGGTTTCAAGAATCATCCACTCCGGACGGTTATTGGAGCTGCGAAACGCTTCAACCGCTTCCAGTCGTCGGGCAACCCGGATTTTTTTCTGACCGGAGCTGCCTTTGAGTTCTTCTTTGAGTACGGCAGATTCCTGATCAAGGTCAACCAGTTTCAAGAGTTCCTGAATCGCTTCGGCGCCAATGCTGGCGGTAAACTTATTGCCAAATTGACTTTTTGCTTCTTTATATTCCGCTTCGGTTAAAATCTGTTTGAAATCAAAATTACTTTCACCGGGATCAGTGACCACATAGGCAGCAAAATAAATAATTTTTTCCAGATTTCGGGGCGACATTTCCAGGATCAATCCCATTCGACTGGGGATGCCTTTAAAATACCAGATATGTGATACTGGAGAAGCCAATTCAATATGACCCATCCGTTCCCGTCTGACCTTTGCCTTAGTTACTTCAACCCCACAGTTTTCACAGACAATGCCCTTATGGCGAATACGCTTGTACTTACCACAATTACACTCCCAGTCTTTCTGCGGTCCAAAAATTTTCTCACAAAACAACCCCTCTTTTTCCGGTTTCAGGGTTCTATAATTAATGGTTTCCGGTTTTTTTACTTCTCCACGTGACCACTCTCTGATTTTCTCAGGTGAGGCCAATCCGATCTGTAAGGATTTGAAGGTGAATTCCTCGTTTAACAAATGGCTTCGCTCCCTTCTGTTTTGAATTTATTAATATAAGTCATCTTCGAATTCGTCATCATCAATGCTCTTAATCTGGAAGCTATCTTCCAATTTCACGTCATCACCAATTTCGGAAAGTTCAGTACTGCCGATTTCGATGGCCAGTTCTTCGAGCGGATCCCGCTCGTCCATTTCGTCATCCAGAATCTTGACAACTTCCTGGTCATTTAGGATATTGACATCCAGACCCAAACTCTGGAATTCTTTCATCAGTACTTTGAAGGATTCCGGAATCCCTGGTTTGGGAATGTTTTCGCCTTTGACAATGGCTTCATAGGCTTTAACCCGGCCGACGACATCATCGGACTTAATCGTTAAAATTTCCTGCAGGGTATGGGCGGCGCCGTAAGCTTCCAGGGCCCAAACTTCCATTTCTCCAAAACGCTGGCCCCCGAATTGAGCTTTACCGCCCAACGGTTGCTGGGTCACTAAAGAGTAGGGTCCGGTTGAACGGGCATGCATCTTATCATCAACCAAATGGTGAAGTTTAAGGATATACATGTAACCGACGGTTACCTTATTATCAAAGGGTTCCCCGCTACGGCCATCATAAAGCTGGATCTTACCATCTTCCGGCAAGCCTGCCTGAGTAAGCAGATCCATAATGTCCTGTTCATTGGCCGGGTCAAAAACCGGGGTGGCAATATGCCAGCCGATTGATCGCATGGCCAGTCCCAGATGGACTTCCAATACCTGACCGATATTCATTCGCGAAGGTACCCCCAGCGGATTAAGCACAATTTCCAGAGCGGTTCCGTCTGGCATAAACGGCATATCTTCTTCCGGCAAAATTCGGGAAATAACCCCTTTGTTACCATGGCGACCCGCCATTTTATCCCCAACTGAGATTTTTCGTTTAACGGCAATCAGAACCCGCACCAGGGTATTAACCCCCGGTTTTAAATCTTCATCTTTATTTTCTCTTGAGAAGACCTTAACATCCAGAACAATCCCGGATTCTCCATGGGGAACTTTCAGTGAGGTATCCCGGATTTCCCGGGCTTTTTCACCAAAGATAGCCCGCAGCAGTTTTTCTTCGGCAGACAGATCGGTTTCACCTTTAGGTGTGACCTTCCCGACCAGGATATCATCGGATTTAACCTCCGCGCCGACAAAGATAATTCCCCGTTCATCGAGGTTCTTCAGCGCATCTTCACTGACATTGGGAATATCCCGGGTAATTTCTTCCGGTCCCAGTTTGGTTTCCCGGGCTTCGGCTTCAAATTCTTCGATATGGATCGAGGTAAAGACATCTTCTTTTAACAGTTTTTCATTAATCAGGATGGCATCCTCGTAGTTGTAACCTTCCCAGGTCATAAAGCCCATCAGAATGTTTCGACCCAGGGCCAGTTCGCCCATTTCGGTGGATGGACCATCGGCAATGATTTCGCCAGCCTGAACAACTTGACCTTTGTTGACCAGTGGTTTATGGTTCATACAGGTGCCCTGATTGGAGCGTTTAAATTTAAGTAAGGTATATTTATCCAGTTCACCGTTTTCGGTGCGGATGTGAATGGCTGAGGCCTCCACCCGTTCGATGGTACCGGCTCGTTTGGCAATCACACAAACACCCGAGTCTTTGGCGGCCTTATGTTCCATCCCGGTACCAATAACTGGTGCTTTGGGAATCAGCAGCGGCACCGCCTGACGTTGCATGTTGGCACCCATCAGAGCCCGGTTGGCATCATCATTTTCAAGGAAGGGAATCAGCGATGTCGCCACCGAAACAATCTGTTTCGGCGAAATATCCATGTAATCGACCCGATCCGGGGGAATCAGTACGAAATCCCGTTTGCTGCCAGCACGACCCGTAACCTGTTTGCGGATAAAGCGATTGTTTTCATCCAATGGTTCATTGGCCTGGGCAATGGTGTAACGGCCTTCTTCATCGGCGGCCAGATAATGAATTTCATCGGAAACCACACCATCATAAACCTTTCGATAGGGGGCTTCGATAAAACCATACTCATTGACCCGGGCATAGGTACTAAGGGAACCGATTAGTCCAATGTTGGGACCTTCAGGAGTTTCAATTGGACACATCCGACCGTAATGACTATGGTGGACGTCTCGAACCTCAAAACCGGCCCGTTCACGGCTTAACCCGCCAGGACCCAATGCTGATAAACGACGCTTATGGGTCAGTTCGGCCAATGGGTTGGTTTGATCCATAAACTGGGACAACTGGGAGCTACCGAAAAATTCTTTTAAGGCGGCATTAACCGGACGGGTGTTGATTAAACCCTGAGGGGTTAAAATCTCATCATCCTGAACTGACATTCTCTCCCGTACCACCCGTTCCATTCGGGACAAACCGATTCTAAACTGATTTTGCAGCAGTTCGCCGACCGAACGCAAACGACGGTTGCCCAAATGGTCAATATCATCAATAGCGCCGATGTCATAATCCAAACCAATAATATAAGAGATCGAGGCATGGAGATCGGAGATCAGCACATGCTTGGGAACCAGCTCATCCATCCGCTTTTTAAGGGATTTTTTCTTTTCGTCATCCGTCATATCTGATTCTAAAATCTCTTTTAGCACTTCATAACAGACAAATTCTTTAATGTCCAGATCACTGATGTCAAAGGGCAGATCCTGAGCGTTGATGTCGACAAAACCATTACCGATAACCCGAACCGCTTTATCATCCACCCGGACATCAACCACGTTGATCCCGGAATTTTGGATATCTGTGGCGATATCATTGGAAATAATTTCGCCTTCTTCCACATAAACTTCCCCGGTTTCCGGATTAACGACAGCCTGGGCGGCCCGCTGACCGGCAATTCGGGTAGCCAGGGCTAATTTCTTATTGTATTTGTGACGGCCGACCTTGGCCAGGTCGTAGCGGCGATCGTCAAAAAACATGGAGTTAAGCAGGGATTGCGCACTTTCCACGGTTGGTGGCTCACCGGGACGCAGTCTTTTGTAGATTTCAATCAGACCATCCCGGGTTGATTTCATATTGTTATTTTCATCTTTTTTGATCGTTTCAATCAGTCGGTAATCGTCACCGTAAAAATCAAGAATTTCCTGATTGGTTCCCAATCCCAGAGCCCGAATCAGTGCTGTGATCGGTAATTTACGGGTTCGGTCGATTTTAACGTACATGATGTCATTGGAATCTGTTTCGTATTCCAACCAGGCCCCACGATTCGGAATGACCTGGGCTGAAAACAGTTTTTTCCCCAGTTTATCACGGCTCAAGGAAAAATAGGCGCCTGGTGACCTGACCAGCTGGCTGACAATAACCCGTTCCGCTCCATTGACAATGAAGGTTCCGGTTTCGGTCATTTTATGCAAATCGGCCATATAAACCTTTTGCTCTTTAACTTCGTTCTTTTCTTTATTAATTAAACGAACTGTTACTTTTAATGGTATAAAGTAGGTTTGATCCCTTTCTTTACACTCCTCCACTGAATACTTCGGTTTTCCCTCAATGGAATAATCCACGAATTCTAAAACCAGATTTCCCGTGTAGTCTTCGATTTTATCAATATCGTCAAAAACCTCTTTGAGTCCTTTTTCGATAAACCAGTTGTATGAATCTTTCTGAACCTCGATCAGGTTCGGCATTTCAATAACTTCTTTGATTTTAGAAAAGCTTTGGCGTGTTCTTAAACCATCTTTTTCAGGATGCAACATTACCATCCAATATCACCCCTCGCAAAAATACTCAGCAACGGATTACCCCCCAGCGACTGGTGTCGAGCCTGTGGGTATCCCAAATTTGCCTGTTGTGTTTCATCTCGCCTTGTGTTATGATTAGTAACGTAATCAATTTCATATCCGCTGACTCCGACATGTTTCCCCTTTGATCAGTTATTCATGACCGGGTCGCAAATGCTTCCGTTGATTCCGCTAAAATTGACGACAAGGATGCATTCTAACCTTATTTTAAAAGATACCAATGCAATTTTATATGCTATCACAAAATTTTATTTTTGTCAAATCTATTTTTGCATTCAAAAAGCCTTCCGGCTCACTGACGGAAGGCTTTTTTTCGTCGCTTTTTATAATTGACTCAGCAATATTTTTTCAGCCGATATTTTTTAGCGGTTTTCTTTTTCTGATTGCGCAGGATGCTGCTTAAAAACTCCTGGGTACGTTTTTCTTTGGGATGGATAAAGATGTCTTCCGGGGTTCCCTCTTCAAGGATGGTTCCCGAATCCATAAAGACCACCTTGTTGGCCACCTCCCGGGCAAAACCCATTTCGTGAGTCACCACCACCATCGTCATGTGTTCATTGGCCAGGCTTTGCATAACGCTTAATACTTCGCCGGTCAGTTCCGGGTCCAGGGCTGAGGTGGGTTCATCAAAAAGCAGAATATCCGGGTTCATCATCAGGGCCCGGGCAATCGCCACCCGCTGTTTTTCACCACCCGATAGAGTCGAAGGCATCGCATCAATCCGATCCAATAGGCCGACCTTATTAAGATAGGCTTCAGCACGGGTATTCATCGCAACCACTTCTTCTTTTTTGACGACCTTGGGCGCCAGTTCCAGATTCTGGCGAACGGTGAGGTGGGGAAACAGATTAAAGTGCTGAAAGACCATCCCCATTTTCATGATAATGGTGCGGATCTCCGGGGCACTGGGGTAGACGCCATCTTTTAGCAGCGGCTTCCCCTCCATGATGATGTCCCCGCTGTCAGCCTTCTCGAGATCAATCAGGCAACGCAACAGTGTCGATTTACCCGATCCGGATGACCCGATGATGGCCATCACATCGCCCTTATTGACGGTAAACGAGATGTCTTTTAAGACGTGATTGTTCCCAAAACTTTTATTGAGTTGATTGACTTTTATAATTTCCATCGTTTTCCTCTAGAACTCGTATTTGTTTTCAAGCTTTTTAAACACCATCGTGATCACAAAATTGATCAGCAGATACAGGGCTCCCGCCACCAGAAAAGCAAAGGTATCGCCATCCCGGTTAACTGAGGTTTTGGCATAGTGAAGAATCTCCGCTACCCCAATAACCGTGACCAGAGCAGTGTCTTTGACCAGGGTGATGGTTTCGTTGCTGATCGCCGGTAAGCAAACCCGAATCATCTGAGGGATCACCACCCGGGTCATCGTTTCGATTTTGGTCAGCCCCAGCACCTTGGCGGCTTCGTACTGGCCCTTATCAATGGCCAGCAAACCACCCCGGAAGATTTCGGCAAAATATGCAGCATAGTTCATGCAAAAAGCAATACAGGCGGCAGTAAACCGTTCAAACACAAGGTAGTCTCCCACCACCGGCAGCAGCGGCAGGCCAAAATAAACAAACATGATCTGGAGCAACAGCGGTGTCCCCCGGACCACATAAATATAACCCTTGGCAAATGATTTAACCGGCGCTATCCGACTTCGGGCCATCAGGGTAAACATAAAACCCAGCGGCAGCGAACAGACAATGGTGACCGCAAAAACACTGAGCGTAATCACCATCCCCTGCAACATCGGCACGGTGATATTTGATAAATAAATATAAAAATCTGACATTTTTTTCTCCTGAGGAATGAATTAAAGTTATGGTATCACCAGTCATAAAAAAATCGGATCGAAACGATCCGATTTCTAAAAACTGATTGTTTTCTGTTAGTTTGCTTTGTAGATAATGTCTTCACCAAACCATTTGGTCGAAATGGTGGCGGCGGTGCCATCAGCAATCATCGCATCCAGAGCATCCTGAACCTGAGTCAGCAGCTGGGTGTTTCCTTTTTTAATTCCAACACCGTACAGTTCGGGTGATAAGCTTTCGCTTAAGATGACAAACTCGGCATTTTCAGAGGTAATGTAGTAGCGGGCGACAATGGAGTCTACCACAACAGCATCGATTCGGCCAATGCCCAGATCGCTCAGGGCCGATACATTTTCCGGGTATTCATTTAAGGCTGCTGCCTCTTTGCTGATCGGGTCAGCTGTAAAGGCATCATAAGCTGAAGAACCTTTTTGAACCCCAACATTTTTACCGGCTAAATCGGCTTTGGTTTTAATCGGAGAATCTTTTTTGACTACAATCACCTGATCATTTTCCAGGTAGGGTGCAGTGAAATCCATAGCTTGCTTACGTTCGTCGGTGATGGTTAAGCCATTCCAGATGACATCGATATTACCGGAATCCAGTTCCAGTTCCTTGGTGTCCCAGTTGATCGGTTGCAGAACCACTTCCATGCCCATTCGCTTACCAACTTCTTTGGCCAGATCGACATCGAAACCAACAATTTCGTTTTTGTCATCTCTAAAGCCCATTGGTGGGAAGGAGTCATCCAAGCCGACCACAAAGGTCTTGTCGTCATTGTTTGCATTGTCTTCAGTTTTTTTAGCAGTGCTGCTGCAACCGGCAAATAATCCGGCAACCAGAACGACTACCAGCATCAGGCCAAGTATACTTCTTTTTTTCATTCCTTTTAGTCCTCTTTTCCTAATATAATCTGAGGCTATTATACACTTTATCACTGTGCATTGCTAGTCCTTTACATCAAAATTTTTAGGATAATGCCAGAAATCATCCCTGGATTATTTTAGCCAACCGGCTGACCGGTTCACGGCTTTATCCCAGAATCCGCATAATTCCTGACGTTTGGAATCATTGATTTGCGGTTCAAAACGTTTTTCAATTTTCCAGAATTGGCCGATTTCTTCAAAGCTGTCCCAGTAGCCCACTGCCAATCCGGCGGCGTAGACGGCTCCCAGGGTGGTAGTTTCGGTGATTACCGGCCGCTCTACTGGAACCCCCAAAATATTTGCCTGAAACTGCAGCAAAAAATCACTTTTGGCACCACCGCCGTCAGCTCTTAGTCTGGTCAGTTTAAAGCCGGACTTCTTTTCCATCACATTAAAGGCGTCCTTGACCTGGAAGGCCATCGACTCCAGAGCCGCCCGGGCAATGTGCTGTTTGGTGGTTCCCCGGGAGATCCCGATAATGGTGCCCCGGGCATAGGAATCATAATAGGGTGCCCCTAATCCGACAAAGGCCGGGACGAAATAAACCCCCATACTGTCCTCAACCTGCCGGGCTAATTCCTCAGCCTCTTTGGCATCGTCAATAATCCCCAGGCCGTCCCGCAACCATTGGAGGACCGCCCCGGAAACATCGGCCATTCCTTCCAGACCGTAATCGGTTCGGCCCTTGGCACTCCACAAAACCGGAGAGAAAACGCCGTCTGATGGGGGAACATATTTATCACCGGTATTCATCACCATGAAGGAACCGGTGCCGTAGGTGTTTTTGGCCATTCCTTTTTCCAGACAGCCCTGACCAAAGGCCGCCGCCTGCTGATCGCCCAGGATTCCCGCCACTGGCACGGCAACACCAAAGAAAACCTCCGGATCAGTCAGGCCATAAACCTCACTGGATGTTCGCAGCTCCGGTAGAATTTCCCGGGGAATCGCCAGTTCCTTTAAAATCCACTCATCATAGTCCAGGGTTCGGGCGTTTTGCAGCAGGGTCACGGAGGCATTAGAATAATCGGTGACGTGAGCCTGGCCACCGGTCAGCTTCCAGACCAGCCAGGTATCGATAGTGCCATACAGCAGTTCCCCCTTATCAACGCCGGTTCTGACCTTTTGGTCGTGATCCAGCAGCCAGCGGATTTTGGTGGCCGCATCATTGGGGACAATGATCATCCCGGTGCGATCGACAATCCCAGCCCCGTCTTTGGCTTCCAGGCCTTCGCAGATATCCAGGGTGCGGCGATCCTGCCAGACGATCGCCCGACAAACCGGCTGACCGGTATTTTTATCCCAAAACACAGTGGTTTCCCGCTGATTGGTAATCCCAATCGCTTCAATTTGTTGAGGTTTGATGTTCCCCTTTTGCAGGGCTTCGTCCACCATTTTTAGGGTAACCGCCCAGATTTCATTGGCATCATGTTCAACCCAGCCAGACTGGGGAAAGTGTTGGGTGAATTCCGAGTAAGCTTGCGAAATGATATTGACCGCTTTGTCAAAAATCATGACCTTTACGCCGGTGGTGCCTTCATCAATTCCTAAAATATATTTCATTGTCTTTCTCCATTCTTTATTTTTGATACACGATCTTACCCTTAAAAATCGTCATTGCCACGTCAATCTCTTTGATCGTTTCTGGTGCCACCGCCAATGGATTTTGATTGAGCACCGTAATATCCCCGGCTTTGCCAGCCCTCAAGCTGCCCCGGATTTTTTCTTCTTTGGCCGTATAGGCGCCATCAATAGTAAAGAGTCGCAGGGCCTCGACGGGACTGATGGCGTTCCCGGAATAGGGCGGATTAACCGCCGCATGGATGCCCAACAGCGGATTGATGGGGGTGACATTGGAATCGGAGCCGCCATTGACCACCAAACCGGCATCCAGCAGTTCCCGCAGGGGATAAGCCCGACGATTGCGTTTTGGCCCCACCCGTTCTTCATAAACACTGTCGGGGCCGCCCCGCAAATAGGTAAAGGCTGGCTGGGTAGAAATCACGGCACCCAGGGCGGCCGCCCGTTTTATGTCGCATTCATCAGGAAAGCCGAAGTGTTCAATCCGGAAACGGTGATCCGGCATCGGAAACTTAGCAAGAGCCTGTTCCAGACAATTCAATACCTGCGTGATGGCCCGCTGGCCAATGGCATGAAACCCGGTCTGCAATCCAGCCCGATGGGCGGCTTCAATGTAGCTAGTGACCCATTCATCGGAGAAAAAAAGCTCGCCCACCGAGGTGGGATCATCACAATAGGCTTTTTTAAAAGCTGCCGTCCGGGAACCAATTGAGCCATCCAGAAGAATATCGGTGCCAATGATTTTAAGATTTTGGGCGACAACATCCGCCACTCGAGTGCTGCACCAATGGAGCACCACATGAATGGGCAGTTCGTCGATGATCTTTAAAAACACCGGAATGTCGTAATCCGAAGACAGATCCCCACCTTCCATGGCATGAATGGTGGTGACCCCCATGGCCACGGCGATTTGCGCCGTATGGCGGATGGCCGTTTCCCGCTGGGCCCAGCTCATCTTGTCAAAAAAATACTTCCGGGCATGGCTGTTGGCCTGACTGTGCAGCCGACCTGATAAATTTCCGGCGGCATCCCGGCCCAGACCGTCTTCGGTTTCGCCAATGGCCATCAATTCCATGGCGATGGTATTGACCTGGGTATAGTGCAGCCCCCGATCCACCAGATAGACTGGTCGCTCTTTAAAACAGCTATCCAGCTCGGCAGCAGTGGGCGGCCTTTTTTCGACCAGCCGGGATTCATCCAGACCATAGCCAAAAATCCATTCGCTGGAATCACCTGTCTGTTCCTTTACCAATGTTTCCAGCACCTCTTTAACCGACCGGCAATGATAGAGGTTAATCCCAATCGCTGACAAACCGGTGCTCATCATATGCACGTGGCAGTCGTGAAGCCCCGGTATAAACGTTTTTCCACCCAGATCGATAATCTGCGCGCCTTCACCTGCTGCCAGATTTTTTATGACCGGGGTCGACCCGATTTTCTCGATGACGCCATCCTTTATATAAATGCCCTGGCACGACGGCTGATTCGCATCCATGGTCACCCCAATCCCGTTTATCAGGGCCAGTTTGTTTTCCATAGCAGCCTCCTTTCCCCTATAACATCATGGTTTAATCCCGAATGGCGGCATCGCTGCCGCCATTTTTCTTTACTCCAGGATCTTTTTAACTTCGACGGCAACTGCTTTACCAAGGGCGGCATGACCATCGGCACCGAGATGAAGACCGTCGATCGCACTGACCTTCGCCACCGTGGCGGCATCAAAGAAAGGCACGCCCCGGCTTTCCGCGACACCCTGATAGAATTTGGCCATCTCGATTGATTTTTCCCGATTACCAGCAAACATCACGCTAAAGATGCCATCTTCAATGGGACCCAGCGGTGGTGGCGCAATAAAGAGAACCTTGGGACCATCGGGACCAAAAGCACCAACCTGGGCCAGGGTTTTGTCGAGAATCAGACTGGCGCCATTGGCAATATCCTGAGCGGTCACGGTATAACGGCATTTTAAATCATTGGTGCCGATCATAATGATCACCAGATCCAGCGGCGCATGACTATCCAGCAGCGGGATAATATGCTGCTTGCCACAGCGGTATTCTTCAATCGGGTCATCCCATACAGTGGTTCGACCGTTTAGTCCTTCGGGAATCACCTTGTAATCACCACCCAGTTCCTGCTGAAGTACTCCGGCCCAGCGAACCTCATCCGGCCAGCGTTTAATCACGTCAACCAGATCATTGGATGGATCCCATCCCCAGGTGTTTGAATCGCCAAAAATCATTACGTTCTTCATGAATTTTCCTCCATTTATATAAATTTTTGATACCAATAAAAAGCCTCAGCTTTCCAGATTCCATAAATCCGGATTGCTGGTGGCGACGGCAGCCACACCCGTGGTCATCGCTCCGGTGATTTGTTCGGCGGTTGTCATTAAGCCGCCCAGGATGATGGGTGTCCCGGCTTCATTTTTTATCTCCCGGATAAGCTGCAGGGGCAGGGTACCCGGCATCAGAATAACCACATCCGGCTGTTGTTCTTTGATATTCGCTAAACCACTACGGCAGGCATCAGAATCAATCACGAAAAAACCAAAGGCGGCGATCATCCCGGCCTCTTTGATATATTTCACACAGGGCGCTTTCATCGTAATGACGCAGTCAACCCCACAGTTTGCCATATACTGGATACCCATTTTATCCCGGGCAATTCCTTTTATCGAATCCTGGTGAACCATCACCTTTTTTCCGAAACGATGAATATGCCCCACCAGTTGCGCCAGAGTGTTGACGTCTCCCAATTTGAGCATGATCCAATCCGCTCCGGTTTCTGCCATGGCATAAAGCAGTTCTTTGCGCTGATGAACCGAGGGGATCACCGGTTTGCTTTTAAATGGCTTGTTTGTATTTTTTGTTTCCACAGGCATTCCTTTCTCAGTACTCACTTCCCGATGTTCCACGCCCCGTTGCCTGATCGCTTTTGCTCCTTGGGCTTTTGCCGCCCTCCGGCGATTGTCCCGGTTTTTTCCGGTACTTATTTCAAACGTGAAAAAAGTCCGCATCATACTGGGCACAGCCGGACATTCCGGCGTGACGCACCACAGTATCATACGGACATCTCTTAAACTCTTGCCCTGTTGGTATTCTTTTGTAATGGTTTACTATCTTTTATTTTATGCTTATTCCGCGATATTGTCAAGGTCGATTTGCTATATTTACACGAAGCAGCTGTAAGGATTATGGCATGTGTTTATAGAAAACTTCCAACATCGCCGCACTGGAGGCTGATCCCGGATCCCGATGACCGATGGCCCGTTCGCCCAGACGCATGGCCCGACCTTTTTTGGCAACCAGTGGCACGGTGGAATCCGACCCATCAGCACCCACTTCCATGGCGATTTTCATCGCTTCTTTGGGTGAGCACCCGTCATCGTGATAGGCTTTTTTCATGGCATCAACCGCCGGACGCAGAGTATCGACCATGGTTGCATCGCCAACCACTGCTTTGCCACGCTTTTCGATGATGGCCACGCCAGACTCCATCATCTCAATGAATTCATCGAAGGTGACCTCATCTTTGCCTTTGACTGGCAGGCCGAACTTCATAAAAAAGCCCCCATACAATGGACCAGCGGCTCCGCCAACCTTGTCCAGCAAGGCTGTCCCGGCATTTTTAAAGATAGTGTTAATATCTTCTGATTTCCATTCTTCCAGATTTTTACTGACTTCACGAAAACCAATGCTTAAATTCATGCCGTGATCGCCGTCGCCGATGGCGGAATCCAATTGAATAAAGTATTCCTTTTTTTCTTCTGCCATTTCAATAAGGTCTTCAATGACTGCAATAAAATAGTCTTTATTTAAGATATAATCGCTCATATTCTTTCTCCTGACAATGGATTAATGGGCAGTCTTCTGACCGCCCATTTGGTTTGTTATTAAGATTTAGGGTTATGTTATTAAGAAATTGTTATTTAAGAATAGATTTTGATCGTTTATTTTTCTGGGATTCGGGCTTAAAACTGTTTAAAATAAGGAGTATCGCAGGGATAATCCAATAATTCTTTGATCTCGTCATCCAGCTTAACCAGGGTGACGGACATTCCGGCCATATCCATCGAGGAAGCATAGGAACCGATCAGGGATTTGTAGATGGTAATACCCTTTTCTGCCAGGATCTCGGCAACCCGACGGAAGCAGATATGAAGATCCATCAGCGGCGTGGCGCCGAGGCTATTGACCAGGACGTATACTTCATCGCCAGCTGTATAAGGGAGATCCGCCAGAATTGGTGCCATAATTTGGTCAATGACCTTGTCCGCTGGTTCAATTTTGCCCCGACGAACCCCAGGTTCACCATGGATACCCATGCCGATTTCCATGTCACCGTCTTCCATTTCAAAAATCGGGCCGCCTTTAGATGGCAGGGTGGCTGAGGACATCGCCACACCCATCGTGCGGGTAACATCGTTGCACTTTTTAGCAACAGCGACCACTTCATCTAAATCACCGCCCATTTCCGCCTTGGCTCCAGCTACTTTAAAGACAAAGAAATCTCCGGCAATCCCCCGACGATCTTCAATGTTCTCTGAAGAAATAACATCATCAGTAATCAATACGGTTTCGACCCGGATGCCGTCTTCTTCGTCGGCTTTTTCAGCACCCATATCAAAGTTCATGACATCACCGGCATAGTTCCCGTAAAGATAGATGCAACCCTTTCCGGTATCCACCGCTCTAACCGATGCATAGCAAGGATCAGGCGATGGAGAGGTATTAATGTTACCAATAACCGCCGCATCAGCAAAGCCTTTGCCCACATACCCCAAAAACAACGGTTCATGACCGGAGCCACCACCGATGATCACGCCAACCTTATCTTTTTGCTTGGCGCTTTTGCTGACGACCACTCGGCCCTGGGCTTCTGATGCCTGATCCAAAACCACATGATCTTTGTGGGCCGTTACGTAACCGGCCAGCATTTCTTCTACTACATCATAGGGATCATTGATTAATCGTTTCATTTCATCCTCCTGAAAAAATAATTTGTATACGTTTTCTTAAAAGCAAGAACCATGCCAAAATAAATACTCGTTACCTAGCCATTTGACACTATTTCATTGCCGGACTCCGGGGATTTTCTGCCCGCCCGGGTATTATTTACCCATTTTTTGTTTTTTTTAACACACTTTTCTGAGGGTTGCCCCTTCTTTTGCCGTTGCAATGATCTGTTCCAGATCATTGCAGATGGTCGCCTGAACCACACCGCCAACCACCCCTTCAACCAAGGGAGCATCAACAATATGAACCTTTTCCTGGATGTCATCATCCAGCATTTCGATGGCTGTTTCGCTACACAAAACGGCACTGCCCAAATCGACAAAAATAAGAATATGATCACATTTGGTAAGTGATTCAATCGCCGCTTTGATTTTTAAGGTATTGGTACCAATGCGGCCACCGTCAGCGCCACCAGCCGCAATGACATCAACGCTGCCGTCGTTCATTTCCATCACAATATCGCGTAGCCCTTCGGCCAGCTTTTCGCTATGGGACACAATAATTACGCCTGTCATTTTTCTTCCTCCTTCCTATATTGTCAAGC
>NZ_DJGY01000032.1:0-35048 GCF_002435675.1 Acetobacterium sp. UBA5834
AAAAGTTTGTATTTAAAGCCGTTTGGCTTTTAAATGCTGTCTCATGAATAACTGTGTTTTATACTCTACCGAGTTAATGTTTTAAAGAGTACATCTCTCTGTTTCTATTTAGCCGCCTTCATCCTCGCAGATGTTTTGGCTGTTTTACAGGTTTTATGGTACTATTCTCTTTTCTATGACCGCTGTTCTGCGATCGTTTCCGACCGGAGAAGCTTTTCTATTATATCGTCGTTTCCTGTGGTTGTCAAGCTGTTTTTTGAAATTCTTTTAAGTTCATTTCATTGTATCAGCTGTGTCCGCTGCCTCACTCGAGACAACTTCATTAGTATACGCTCTTTTCACCCTCCTGTCAACTGGTTTTTGAAAGTTTTTTCATGTTCTCTGTTATGTCCTACTCACAGTTATTGGGAATTCAAAAAAGGAACCTGAAATCAATTGATTTCAGGTTCCTTAGTATAATGAAGTTTTAACTATTTACTTTCTGCGACCTTTGCTTCTTGAATCTCCAGACCCAACACCTTGCTGACGGATTTGTAAACAACAAAGGTAATGACTGAATTGATTCCAGCTTTGATCAGATTAAAGGGAATAATGACTGGGATAATCATTGGTAAAACTGCCTCCACCGGAATTCCCAAAAATATCGGTGTGATGGCAATGTTCCATAACGCCATGGTTATTGTCATCGTGACCGTACCCAATGCCAAACCGATGATTGCACCTTTTCTGGTTCTGTTTCTTTTATAAATATTTCCGGCTACCAATACAAAGGATCCAGTTGCGAAAAAATGCATCAGAATTCCAATAATCCCGCTAGCCGAACTAACGGTCACTCCCTGCAAAACACAAACAACAGCAGTTAGAATTAGACCACCTAAAGGGCCAAACATAAATGCACCGATAAAAATAGGAATATCGGCTGGATCGTACTCCAAAAATGGCGCCGCCGGAAAAATCGGAAAATGAATCAGGTAAACCAATAGTATGGACATTGCCGCCAATACTGCCATCTGGGTCAATTGTTTTGTCTTGATTTTCATAAAAATCCTCCTTCAATTGTCTGTCCAGTCAACTTAAAAAGCCCTTGAAAATTTCTTTTCAAGGGCTTTGCGCGTAAAATTGTACGCCATTTCTTTCATCCGGACTATACCGTCGGTTCTGGATTCTAACCAGATCGGCCTTTCGGCTCGTGGACTTATCGCTTTTACGCATCACCACCGGTGAGGACTTACACCTCGCCCTGAAACAGACTATTCATTTATTAAATTTATTATATACCCGGTTGAATTTCTTTGTCAATGATAATTTTTAGCCCGCTCTAACTAAACATCTTTTTCTTGAATAACACAAAGGCGGCCACCCCGGTACAGGCAACCGAAATTAATACCACACTCCAAAAATTGGGAATCGGCAAACCTTCAACGTTCATTCCAAAAAAACTGGCAATCATCGTTGGTATCGCCATTAAAATGGTCAAGGATGTCAGTATCTTCATGACGATATTTAAGTTGTTTGAG
The DNA here is from genome assembly GCF_002435675.1 of Acetobacterium sp. UBA5834. NCBI lineage: Bacteria > Bacillati > Bacillota > Clostridia > Eubacteriales > Eubacteriaceae > Acetobacterium > Acetobacterium sp. UBA5834. The sequence continues at coordinate 1,518 of NZ_DJGY01000032.1, forward strand.
ATAATCGATGCAAAGGCATCCATGGTTCCACTGAGAATATTTGCATAAATATTGGACATCTCAATGGCCTGTTGGACTTCAATCAGCACATCTTCCAACAGTTCTTTGTCTTCTTCGTAAAGTTTAATAATCCGACCCCGCTCCAGTTTTTCTAAAACCCCCTGGTTGGCTTTCAGGGATGTCGAGAAAAACACCAGACTCTTTTCCAAGTCAAGAAGCTGGATCAACTCCTTATTTTTCATCGATATATGAAGTTGCCGTTCAATATCGGTACTCATCCGATTAATATGGCGCAGATAAATCAAAAATCGGCTGGCCACCCGATAAAGGATTTGAAAGATAAAACGGGTTTTTAAATTGGTGTGAACATTCTTAACTCGACCTTTGGCAAAATCATCAATCAGGGTATTTCCTCTTAAACAAACAGTAATAATATTATCTGCAGTTTGAATGATCCCTACAGGTATGGTTGTGTAAAGCACCAATTTGGTATCTTTTTCAATGACTGGAACGTCAATGGTGATTAGTGCCTGGTTATTATCTTCCAGTTCCACCCGAGAAATCTCTTCTTCATCCAGGGCGGCTCGCAGAAAATCCGGTTCCACTGCTAATTCTCTGGTAATAAACTGCAATTCTTCTTCAGTTGGATTAACCATATTAATCCAGCTGTTCTTTTCAATGGTTTCAATTTCTTGAATCTTACCATCAATTGTTTTGTAGATTTTGATCATTGCTTTCCTCCTTTATTAAGAGCAGCCCATGATCCGTAAGATATTTTGGGCGCTCAGTTTTTGTTCATTCTGTTTTATACGCTTCTCTCCAGGGTCTGCGTCCATCCTATCTCACTCCTTTTTTCGAATTTGCACCAAAGATAAACCATTTTTCAGCTTTACCTGTGGTTCTTTGGTTAAATAAATAAAAAAACTCCTCTTTAACGGAGGAGATTTTCGCACAGCAAAAATAATGATTCCTCCATTCGTTGAGTTTTGGCACTATACAGCATAGGGCATCGCCCAACTGCATTAAGTAAAACCTTAATTCGATAGTACCTGTTGACCCATTGGCATCTTTCGATGTTTCCGGGCAGCAGCCATATCTGTATAGGAGCCTCACCTAACAAAAGAAACATTTTATTTATTATTATTCCAAATTAACTATATCTTTTTATCTCCCCGTTGTCAATGATTTTTAGGTTAAGCCGCTATAAATTAAACCATTGACCTTATTACCCATTAACAGTTATTCCTGCAAATAAAAAGAATCTGTTCCAAACAGATTCTTTTTACCTATTTTAATTAAGAAGCATTATGTTTTTTTCGATAAACTACCACACCAATAATCACCAAAACAACCACAATCGCGCCAATTATTCCGGCTACTCCAGCAATCAACCATGAATTGATGGAATTTGGTTGGACAATATTTACCCGAACGGTGGCCACAGCGCTTTTAAAATAATTATTGCCTTTGTATTTGACAACCACTTCCTGCTCACCCACTGCTCTGGTATAATCAAGCTCGATATCATCCCGATTGAACTCAATTTTATTATTGTTGTCATCCACTACTGCAACGCATAGATCCTGATACACCGCATCATCCAGATTTTTGGGATTATCGTCGTATTCTACGCTGGGCGGATTTTGGGAAACAATCAGCGAACTGTCATCTTTACTGGTGATGGTTACTGTTTGGGTAGCCGTGCTGCTGTTAAACTGATCCGTCCCCTTATATTTTACCGTCACCGGCTGCTCACCAGGCACCCGGTTATAGCTCAGTTCGATGTCGGTGGTTGTAAAATTAATGGCCTTGCCTTTGCTGTCAACGACCTGAATGGTCAACGCTTGATAAACAGCAGCATCCAACTTTCCTGAATCAGTGGTATAGGCCACTTCAATCGGCGGTTTAGCCAAATTAATAGCGGTGTTTTCTTTGGTTGGCGCCGGTGGATCCACCTTCCCGGTAATTTCCACATTCCCGGTGGCAGTGCTTGGCGAAAACTGATCGTTGCCCTTATATTTTACGGTTACATCCTGTTTTCCCGGGGCCCGGTTGTAGCTTAAATCAATGTCAGCTGCTGTAAAACTGATTTTGTTGTTCCCCGCATCAACGACCACGATACTCAACGCCTGATAAACAGCTAAATCCAGTTTTGCTGAATCACTGGTATAAGCGACCGCTGGGGGCTTCGCCGCAATGGATACCTTACTATCCTGCTTTCCGGTGATCTGAACCGTGGCATTAACCTGGCTCGGATTGTATTGTGAGTTTCCTTTATAGGCAACGACTACATTCTGGGTTCCCACGGCATGATTGTAGGTCAGGGTAATATCACTGGGGGAAAAGTTTACCTTATTGGAATCCCCATCCACCACTTGGATAACCAGATCATCATAAACTGCCTTATCCAAGGTTGCCGTATCTGCGGAATAACCCACTGCTGGTGGATTAGCTTTGAGCACTAGCCGGGTATCTTTTTTGGGAACTTCATTGATAACAATCGTCCCCGCTGCATTGCTGGTTTCATACTGATCATTACCCTTATAGGTAACTGTTATTTTTTGTGTTCCAACCTGACGGTTGTAGTCGAGACTGATATCATCGGCAGTAAAAGCGATTTTATTCGACTCCCCATCGACAACCACGATGTTCATCGCTTTGTATACCGCCTTATCCAGCTCATCAGCATTCGTGTTAAACGTCACCGAGGAGGGCGAACTGGCTATCGATACGGTCGTCGCCATTTTTCCATCAACCTCCGCCCAAATGCCCATGGGCAGCAAGAGCAGAACCAATACTGCCATCAATCCGGTTCGCCAAAACCGTCTGCCTGATTTTTCATTATTCATTTTCGTTTCCTTTCCAACTGATTAAAATTCGTTTCGTTTATTGTTTTATTACCATTTATTTTATCACATAATTGCTGTAAACGTTTCTTTTTTCTGTCTGATTCACTTTCTTTTCTGGCTTTATTCAATTCATGACACAAAAAAAGATCCGCCCTCTCCAACAGATCTCTTTCTTTACATTCTATTTTACACTAATCCATTTTTGTCAGCCGATTCTTGCCAAAGAAAATGGCTCCAGCAATCAGTAAAAGTAACAGTAGCGCAATACCCATATAGGGTACCGGCGATTCTTCTTCTTTTTCTACCACACTATTCCCGCCATTGCTGTAATCATTACCCCCATAGACCGCAACCACATCTTCTTTCTTAATAATTTCAAATTTATCTGCATTATCGGCCAAACGAATGCGATAGTTGGAATTATTCAAGCTTCCCAGCAAAACATCGTAGGTGCCAACCGCCTCTCCGGCTTCCCGTTCTAATGCGCCATACATCACATCATTCCCATATAAACCTTTAACAAAACCATCACCTGAATCATCCTGCCAAACCGTATACGTTAGTGCCGGATCTGCTTCGCCCTGAATTTTTGAAACATAATTTGGAATCACTGTTACTGAGGCTGGGGTAATAGCATATTTACTCTTGGAAATAATCGTTTGACTATAAATTGTATAGTTGTCGGAATTCGTTCCGTTTATTCCTGATAAGTAAAATCCTCCGGTTGCCCAGACATAATAATTGCCCACGTCTTTTTGCTGAGTATTCACGTCCCCGTAATAGGGATAAAAATTTTCAGCTCCAAAGGCGCCCAAATCCTCCCCCCGGATCAGATCCGTTTTGTTGACAGTCAGTTTATAATCATGAAGGTTTGGCGTCCCATCATAAACCTTATCCTGACCGACAAGGAAAACCTCCACCGGTTTTGGTAAAATACCTGCTACCAAAGATATATCAATGCTTGATAGTGGCTTTGTTCCCTGATTTTCCTCAACAATAATATAATTTTTGGCCTTGTTGCCAGCGATTGTGATTTCTTTTAAAATAACCAGATTGGCAGTCGCCGGTTTAACATCTTTAAATAAAAAATTGGCAGTTCGATAATTAAATGCCACCTTATTTTTATCTGCATCAACAACGCCACTATTCCCTAAACCCTTCAGCGCAACTTCGGGCACACTGGTATTGCCGTCATAAATCTTGGTAATCGGCTTTTCGGTGAAGAATTGTGACGTTTTAAGCTCAATGGGCTTTATTTTAATTTCTTTTTGATTATCAATTTTTTGATAGTTTTCATCGCCCCGATATGCCGCAAACACCATATAGGTACCTGACTCTGACGGTGGAATCGTTGATAATGGATATGCTTCGCCATTTGACAAAATCCCTTTGTAAGTGATCTCGATTCGTTCAAAATCAAGCTCAGGCCCATCGGGTGCTGGATTAACAGCTGCCAAAACCTGGGGATTTCCAGTATAAACAACATCGGTAGAGAAGACAATCACTGGCGTTAATGGGCCTTGCTCAGTTTGGTCTTCCGCCAGAATGCCGATTGGAAAGCACGCACCATTCAAAATGATCGTCAAGACTAGGCATATAAACAGCCTGATTCTTTTGGTCTTTTTCATTGGATACTTCCTTGTATTATAAATTATCTCAATATCTTAGATACTCATTTCCAATTATACCGATTTGCAGCACTGTTCACAACGAAACCCGATCATTGTTCGTTTAGAATTTACTTTGTTGTTATTTGTTTACAATCATTACATAAAAAGAACAAATTAAAACCCACCTTAACGGCAGGTTTTAATTTGGGTTGTCTATGCAATTTCCAGTTCATCACTGTCGCTGGTTTTTGGTTTTTTTAAGATCCTGAGCATCAGCATACAGGCTACCGATCCGGCCGCCAGGGCAATAACGTAACCAAACGGATTTCCCACCAGCGGAAAGACAAATATTCCCCCATGAGGTGCCATTAGCGTGCAGCCAAAGAACATTGACAATCCACCGGCCAGAGCCGAACCGACAATACAGGAAGGAATCACCCGGAGGGGATCTTCTGAGGCAAAAGGTATCGCACCCTCGGTGATAAAGGATAGACCCATGACATAATTTGCCAGACCCGCTTCCCGTTCTTTTTTAGTGAAGCGATTCTTAAAAATAGTAGTGGCCAGAGCAATCCCCAGCGGCGGAACCATACCGCCCACCATCACAGCAGCCATAATATCAAACTGACCCGTAGCCAATGATGCCAAACCAAAGGTATAGGCCGCTTTGTTAACCGGCCCACCCATATCAACGGCCATCATCCCCCCAAGGACAACACCCAAGATAACTTTGCTGGATGTACCCATGCTGTTTAGTCCCGCACTGAGTGCCGCATTCAGGGCCGCCACTGGTGGGTTGATGATAAAGACCATCAATGCGCCAATGAGCAGAATACCAAAGAAGGGATAAATCAATATCGGCTTAATTCCTTCGAGACTGGCTGGCAGTTTAGCGAACACTTTTTTGAGTCCCAATACCAGATAACCGGCAGCAAAACCTGCCAATAAAGCGCCCAGAAAACCGGCACCGCCAGTGTTCGCCAGCATCCCCCCGACGAAACCAACAGCCAGAGCCGGTCGATCACCGATACTCATGGCGATGTAACCCGCCAAAACCGGCAACATGAACGCAAAAGCCGTCCCTCCCACCTGCATCAGGAAGGCGGCAAATGGAGTATTGCTTCCAAAACTGGCCGGATCAATGCTGTAGTCATCGAACAAAAAGGCCAGTGCAATTAGAATCCCGCCACCGATAACAAAGGGTAGCATATGGGAAACGCCATTCATCAGATCTTTGTAAATTTTCCGGCCGAAACTTTCTTTTTCTCCACTCCCACCAGTATCTTCGACATTCTGGACGCCTCCTGAATAGACTGGCACCTTTCCTGCCAGAGCTTCTTCAATGAGCTCCTGGGGTTTGTGAATGCCCCGGGCAACATTGGTTTGAATCACTGGTTTGCCATTAAAACGACCCATCTCCACATTGGTGTCGGCAGCAATAATAATACAGTCCGCCATTTTTATTTCCTCGGTCGTCAGCTGATTTTTGACGCCGCCAGAACCGTTGGTTTCCACCTTAATGGTAACCCCCATCTGCTTGGCTTTATTTTCCAGACTTTCTGCTGCCATATACGTATGGGCGATTCCCGTGGGACAAGCGGTAACTGCCAGGAGCTGATAGTTTTTGGTCATTTCCGGGGTTTTGGCCGCTGCTGGCGCACCATACTTTTCCTGTTCCTTTTCATCGATGAGTTTTAAAAATGTTTTCACATCCGCTGATGCAATCAGCTTCGTTCGGAATTCTTCATCCATCAAAATGGTGGATAGCCGACTGAGGACTTCCAGATGCAGGGTGTTTGCCGCCTCCGGAGCCGCAATCATGAAGAAGAGATAGGCTGGTTCACCATCTAATGCCTCAAAATCAGTTCCATCCCGAACAACCATGGCGGACAAACCGGCATCCTTCACCACCGGCGATTTACCATGAGGAATTGCAACTCCTTCCCCAATACCGGTAGATCCTTCTGTCTCCCGGGCCATTACCGCTTTTCTAAAGACCTCTGGATCGGCAATATTTCCGGTATTTGCCATTAGTTGCACTAACTTTTGGATGGTTTCTTCCTTGCTGGCTGGTTTTCCGGCCAGATCAATACCCTTTTCTTTTAATAAATCAATAATCCGCATTTTTTCTTCCCCCTTCGTTTTTATTTGATAATTCATCCAACAACTTCATGACTTCTGCTTTGGTCGCCAGGGTTTCTGAAAATGCCGATGCACTTCCGGTTACCACGCCCATCCGGAAGGCGTCCTGCAGATCCTGACTTTTAAGATAACCGGCAATAAACCCAGCCACCATCGAATCGCCTGCACCAACGGAATTTTTGACAATCCCTTTGGGTGGCTTCATTTCATGAACCTTGCCGCTTTCATCCACCAGAATGGCACCTTCTCCAGCCATCGATACCAACACATTTTGTGCACCCATTTGCTGCAATCGTTTAGCGTAAAGAATAATATCTTCTCGTTTGTTCAAAACAACCCCAAACATTTCCCCCAACTCGTGGTTGTTCGGTTTAATCAAAAATGGCTGGTATTTAACCACCCGAAGTAGCAGTTCACCGGTAGCATCCACGACGATTTTGACCCCACGGTTTTCTAATAATTTCATGATGCTTTCGTAGGTATCTTCAGGCAAAGCGGCGGGAATACTGCCTGCCAAAACCAGAATATCACCTTTTTCAATGGATTCCAGCTTTTTAAACAGCTCCCCAAGTTCTTTCTTACTGATGTCGGGTCCCTGCCCGTTGATTTCACTTTCCTGGTCGGCTTTTATTTTCACGTTGATTCTGGATATACCTGATTTTATTTTCACAAAATCGGTATAGCATCCAAAATCTTTGATCCGCCGTTGAATTTCTTTGCCGGTAAAACCGCCAATAAAACCCAAGGCGATATTTCTGATCTCCAGGTTTTTTAAAACCATCGACACGTTGATCCCTTTTCCGCCCGGATAGAGTTGCTCCCATTCACTGCGGTTGACCTCCCCTTCCCGAAAGGCGTCCAACCCCACAATGTAATCCAGAGACGGGTTAAAGGTTACCGTAAAAATCATCTGCCATCCACCTCCCAAACCTTTGTGTATTTTTTATAGCTCTCACTCCCCAGCCTGGTTGTGATAATTTCGGCTTGTTCCAGTTTACCAAAACTCACTGGCGCAATCAGATTAAATTTCGATGGATCTGCCAGTACATAGGCTGTCTTACAGCGGCTGAAAGCTTCCCTTTTAACCTGGGCCTCGGTCGGGTCTGGGGTGCTGTAACCAGCTTTCCGATCAATCCCATTGGTGCCAAAAAAACCTTTTGAAAAATTATATTTGCCCAGACAATGAAGGGCCTCACTTCCCACCACGGCGTCAGTGATGGGTTTTATTTCACCACCGACGATAATTGTCCGACACCCCTTTTTAACAAGTTTTGCCGCAATAACCATCCCATTCGTGACATATACAGCGCCGCTTTCATTGATAAAATCAACCATGGCTTCCGTTGATGTTCCGGCATCGATATAAACAAAATCATTTTTTTCAATCAGTCCCGCACTGAATTTGCCAATTGCTTGTTTTTCATCGCGATGATGGTCTTCCCGGAGTTGAAGGTCAAAATCAGCGGCTGCAAAACTGCCGTTTATCACCGCCGCCCCGCCATGAACCTTTCGTAGCTTTTTCTTGTTGTCAAGGGTGGTCAGATCCCGGCGGATTGTTGATTCCGAAATCTTTAGGGTCTCCGACAATTCTAAAACTGTAACCACGCCTTTTTCTTCAACCATTTGCAGGATTTTTGCCAGTCGTTCTTCAATAATCATCCTTAATCACCTCTTTTTCTGAAGCTTATCACCATTTTCAGCCATTGTCAATCATAATAAATCATTTTTAGTCAAAATAAATCATATTTGTGCATGATATCCATTTTTTGTCATCTATTTTGCTTTTGTTTGTTACTTACCCATTTTTTCTCAATACTAAAAAAAGATAGCATCAGATTCTGATACTATCTTTGTGAACTTTTTATCGTCGGACCTATTCTGCCATTGGTAAGATGATGGCGGCTTTAAATAGGTCACCATCGATTTCCAGTCTCAGCTCACCCTGCTGGATCGTCATCAGGTCTTTGGCAATGGCAAGTCCCAAACCGCTGCCTTCACTGTTTCTGGTTTCATCACCCCGTTTAAATCGTTCCATCAGTTCCTCGGGAGAGATATTGAGCGGTTGTGCCGAGACATTTTTAAAGACCACTATTCCAGTTTTGTCGGCAGCACATTTTGAAAATTCAATATACACCCGGGATTCTTTTTGAGCATATTTTAGGATATTAAAAAGCAAGTTTTCAATCACCCGCCAGAGCAGGCGGCCATCTGCCGTTACCACAAAAAGATCCTTAGGATATTGGGTAATAAACTCCAGTTGGGAATTGCCAAGTTCTTCTTCCATTTCACCCAAACCCTGGGTCATCAGCATTTCCAGATCAACCGCCTGGAACTCCACTTCAATGTTACCCGATGACGCTTTAGCAGCTTCAAACAAATCATCTGTCAGCACCTTGAGTCGGTGCGCCTTGTTTTCCAGAATCTCCAAGTACTTCTGCTTTGCCTCTGGATCGAGGTTTCCATTTTTTAACAAATCGATGGAGGTAATAATCGAGGTCAGTGGGGTTCGGATATCGTGGGACACATTGGTCAGCAGCTCGGTTTTTAACCGCTGGCTTTTTACTTCTTCAGACACTGCCAATGAAATGCCATCGCCAATGGCATTAATCCCATCCGCCAGTTCACCTAAAGCACCATCATAGCCAATCAGTTTATAGTCAACCTCACCATTTTTTATGCGTTCCAACCCTTCCAGAATCCCATCATATTTTTTTGCTTTTATTCCACCCAAATAAAGCAGATATATAATGCAAATAAAGGAGCAGACACCAAGAATCGGCACCTGAACCGACAGTGCCAGAATCACCAGCAGAATTGCCCAGAACATCAACCGTTTAACTGTCGGCGAGCCTTTCATGACATCATTGTAATAGCCAGCCAGTTTCTTGAACTGGTTTTTAATAAATCCCCATCCCTTTTTGATCAGTTTCAAAAATAACAATCGCTCCCCAAAACGGCGATCTTTTAAAATTCGCACCAATGACAGTAGAAAGTTTAACCCCAACGCTGCCCCGACAGCAAAGAGCATCAGCATAACCACCCGCGGAAAATTCTGATCATAGAAAAAGACAATTGCGGCAACGACCAGGGTTTCCACCACCAGCAATAATAAAAAGTGGGCGTCAATCCAGAACGCATCAATCGGCAATAGCTGGACTCCCTCGTTGTCTTTTTTGCGGCCGGCCGAAATACAGGAAAGCAGCATACCGATCGCCGCAAGAATTAGCGACACGACAAAGATACTCATTAGCCACAGAAATTCTTGACGTTCAGCCTGATACAATACTTCCCGCTCCGCAATATAGGCATCATCAAATCCAATGATGACCTGAAAATCCGGTTCAACAGCGTAGTCTAATGGTTCGAATTGATCCATCTTAGGCAGTGTCGAGGAAATCGCCCCCTTGTTATAGGTGAAATTCACCCGTCGTTTAAGCAAATCATCCGGATTAGCGTCTTTAGGCTGACTGTTTGTGACCCCTTTGCTGTTAATAACGTAGGATAACCCCTGGGTTTGCTCCAATTCTTTTTTTAGTCGTTCATACTGAAACAGCCCCTCGTTAATCAGTTGTTTTTTTTGGGCCTCGAGCTCATCGGCGTAAGGCTCCCAGAAATCAGGATCAGTGAGCATCTCCGATTCGGTTGAGACACCCATTTCGTCCGGATCATTAAGATCCAACTCCGCTAAGATATCCCATTTATAGGCTTCCATCGCTGCAGGATCAATGGCATTTCCAGCCCGGATATTTTCTTCGCTCTGATAGAAATTATAAACCTGATCGATATGATCGTAGGCGGTCAGAACTTTATTTTGCAGTTCTGCACTCTCCAAATAATTATTGGTATTGGCCAGATAATCCCAATTAAACCAGTAGGCTTCAAATAGTGCACCAAAACTGATGGTGACCAATACGACCGTCAAAAATGAACAGGTGATTTTAAATTTCTGATCAGTCCAGATAGTTTTCAATTTTGTAGCCAATGCCCCACACCACCTTTAGATATTTTGGTTCTTTGGGATTTATCTCGATTTTTTCCCGAATCCGCCGAATATGCACCGCCACCGTATTGTCCGAATTGTAAGCGGGTTCTTCCCAGGCATTCTCGTAGATCTGATCAATCGAAAATACCTTGCCTTTTTCCGACATCAAAAAATGCATGATCTTGTATTCTACCGGCGTTAGTTTCACCTCTTCACCATCCACTGTCAGTCGTTTATAGTCATCCTCCAGCACCAGGCCGCCGGTACGGTAGGTTCCCACTTTTTCGGGGCAACCACCGAGGGTGTTGTAGCGCCGTAATTGCGACTTGACCCGGGCGATGACCTCCATGGGGTTAAAGGGTTTGGTTATGTAATCATCACCACCCATGGTCAAACCCATGATCTTGTCATTATCTTCAGTTTTAGCCGATAAAAAGATAATTGGGATATTTTTGGTTTCTCTTATTTTCATCGTTGCCCGTAGCCCATCCATCTCCGGCATCATCACATCCATAATAATTAACTCAATATCTTCTTTTTCCACCAGTGCGATGGCTTCTCTTCCCGTATAGGCTTTTAAAATCGCATAGCCTTCGTTTTTTAAATAGAGCTCCAGGGCTTCAACGATTTCTTTTTCATCGTCGCAGATTAAAATACTCATTTGCAAGCTTCCGCCTTTCTGTTTCATCTTGGTCTAACTTTAACACAAACTTCTGTCAAAAAAACGCTGAATTTCCTTAACAAATTCTTACGATCAAACCCGACTCAACGTTTCCCCAATCAAACCGCAAAAAGGGCAGCATTCCAATGGATTGCTGCCCTTAAAAATGTTTTAGATTAAAAATTTAATGCCTTCTGGTTTGTTCTTGTTGGAAAACTCAAAGCCCTGCTGAATGGTATTTTCAATCATTTCACCATCTAAATTCATCAGTCGGAACAAATTCCGGATAAAAAAGTAAATCATCGCTCGGCTGGTAAATTTGATGTTCTTTTCATAAAAATCAATAAACAATTCTTTGCGGGCCCCATATTCGGAACGGGCGATAACTTCCAGATCGGCCTCGATATAATTCTTATTGAGAAAATCCAGACAGGAGCGATTGAGAGTGTTGGTAATGTTGGTTCGTCCATGAGGATTGACATTTTTTACCAGCACCTCATAGTACAACGTTTTGTTATGCTCATCATTTAAAATCGCTTCATAATACAGCACCAGGGCATAACAATACTTGGTATAAAGATTGAGATTCTCCGAAACCGACGAGACATAATCATACAACGCCAAAAAGAAGACATTATAGATGTCGGTGATCATATCATCTTTCTTTTTATAATAATAGGTAATGGTTCCCAGCTTGACATCAGCACGATCGGCGATATCCTGAATACCGGTTTTGTTATAACCATTCTCATAAAATAAAATCTTTGCAGTCGTTATTATATTACTCTTTGTTTGGGTTCCTTTTCTTGACGTTGCCATGGTTTGCCTTTCCTGTATCAATCATTTTCTTAGTTACATTTAATTCATACCTTTGATCTTACGAAAAGTTTTGCGGAATGTCAATAGGAAATTTATAAATATTTCTAATTTACCCTCACCCGTTAAATTATTTCAGCAACAGCGTTTCCCGATCCAACAGATTTACCTCGGCAACCTTTTCCAGAGTTTCGATGGCCTTTTGCTGCACATCATCATCCACCCGGATGATGATTATGGCATTGTCGGTTTTTTTCGGCAGAAACGAATAGGCGTAAACAATATTTATTTTTGCTTCAGTCAGGGCATTCACCAGGGTGCTTAATCCGCCGGGATCATCAGAAATCTCCGCCGCCAGAACCGGGGTCACCGTGCTAATGATATCATTTTTCTTAAGCACCTCAATCCCTTTTTCGGTTTCCTGTAAAATCAGTCGGACGATCCCAAAATCGGTGGCATCGGCAATATTCAGAGACCGGATATTGATCTTATTTTCGGCCAGAATTTTCAATATATGATTCAGTCGGCCTTCATGGTTTTCGATGAAAATAGAAACTTGTCGTATCATTTTTTCTCCTCCTAAATTTTTCTAAGATCCACAACCCGTTGGCTTTTCCCTTCGCTACGGGGCAGGCTTTTCGGTTCGACCAAAGCCACCTTGGTACTCACGCCAATGGTCGATTGAATCCGATCCCGGATCCGTTTTTCCAGGTTCTCCAGATTACTGATCCGATCCGAAAACAGCGCTTCACTGAGTTCAACCTTAACTTCCAGGGTGTCCAGCGAACCATCCCGACGCACCACCAATTGATAATGGGGTTCGACTTCCCCAATTTCCAGCAAGACACTTTCAATCTGAGTTGGGAAAACATTCACCCCACGGATAATCAACATGTCATCGCTGCGCCCCTGGAGGCGGTTGATCCGCAGATGAGTTCGGCCACAACTGCAGGGTTCGGCAATAATCCGGGTAATATCCCGGGTACGATACCTAAGAATCGGAATCCCTTCTTTGGTAATAGTGGTGATCACCAATTCCCCCTGTTCGCCATAGGGCAGTACTTCCAAGGTATTGGGATCAATGATTTCCGGAATAAAGTGATCTTCCCAGACGTGCAGCCCTTCCTGACATTCGCATTCGATGGCCACTCCCGGTCCCATGATTTCCGATAAACCATAAATGTCATAGGCTTTGATTTTGAGTTTTTTCTCAATATCTTTGCGGATGTTTTCTGACCAGGGTTCGGCACCAAAAATACCGGCTTTGATTTTTAAAGTTTCCGGATCAATCCCCGACTCCGCCAGCACCTCTGATAAATAAATAGCATAGGACGGGGTACATGTCAAGACGGTGGAACCAAAATCCTGCATAATCATAATTTGCTTGGCGGTGTTCCCGCCGGAGATCGGAATAATTGAGGCACCCAGTCGTTCGGCCCCATAATGAACACCCAAACCACCGGTAAACAGCCCATAGCCATAGGCATTCTGGATCACCGAGTGCGGACCAGCTCCAGCTGCCACCAGACAGCGAGCCATCAACTCCGACCACATCGCGATGTCATTCCGGGTATAACCAACCACCGTCGGTTTACCGGTGGTGCCGGATGATGCATGGATTCGGACGATCTGTTCCAGAGGGACGGTGAAAAGCCCATACGGGTAATTATCCCGCAAATCAACCTTGGTTGTAAAAGGCAGCTTTTTAAGATCATCCAGGGAGCTGACATCCTCTGGCATCAGACCTTTTTCCTGAAATTTATTGCGATAAAACGGGACATCGTGATAAATCCGATTGACCATTCGCTTTAGTCGTTCCAACTGCAGCTCCTGCAGTTTTTCTCTTGGCATGCATTCGTAGCTCTTATTCCAATACATTTTTTCCTCCAAAATTCTCTTTAATTTAAAATCGGATCGCTTGTGGTTATGGGTGTGAAATTCAAGATGCACGTGCTGTGGCATCTTTATGATTAGGGAGTGCCTTACTGTTTACCTGTAAACAAAGTCATCATTCCAGCCCTTGTAAAATAAAAAGACCCATCCTTATTGAAAAGGACGAGTCTGACTCGCGGTACCACCTAATTTGATTATTAACTAATCCACCTTTTTAGAACACGACCAACATTAGCCCCGTTCTTCCTATTTTAACGATGAGGGACACCGGATTCGCCTAATGGTGATACGAATAAATTACTTTACTCATGAATGTTCAGCCAATCAACTCCTGAGGGAACTTCATCAACATCATTGCCATTGGTTTCCAGCGCTACCAACTCTCTGAAGACTCTAATGAAAATTACTTTCCTCAATCACAGTTTTTAATTATTTCAATTATTATATTACTAACCTTAAAATAATGTCAAGAATTTTTTAGATCCGTCTGTTCAGGCCTATATTTGCAGTCTATTTAGCGATCCCAAAACGTATGACCATTGCCGTATAAAAATACATGTGATAGGATTAACTTGTTTAGTTATATTTTCGTCGTTTTAATCTGAACAATGACCGATAAGGAGGTTACCATGGATCATATTCTTATTTCACTCAATAGCATTTCTAAATATTTCGGGAAAAAACCAATCCTGAAAAATATCGATTTGACCATCACAAAAGAATCCACCATTGCTTTGCTGGGTCATAACGGCAGTGGCAAAAGTACCCTGCTCAAAATAATTGCTGGTTTGTCTAAAATTTCTGCCGGTACTATTGACTATGCGCCCCAAGTTAAGCTTGCTTACATCCCCGAGAATTTCCCTAAAATCGATCTGACAGCCAGTGAATTTGTTAAATACATGGGTTTGATTGGCGGACTGTCTCAAAAGAAAATCAGCACCCGAATGTTTGAATTGTTTCGAGCCTTTGAGATGGCTGACATGATTGATGTTCCGATCAAACATCTTTCCAAAGGTACGATCCAAAAGGTGGCAGTTATCCAAGCCTTACTGGATCCTCCTGATGTTTTGCTGCTGGATGAGCCGTTATCCGGCCAGGACACCCAATCTCAAAAGTTATTTATCCAGATGGTTCAGGAACTGCAGCAACAGGGCCTTGCCACAATTATGTCCTGTCACGAACGATTTCTCGTGAGTCAACTGGCAGACCATGCTTATGAAATTTCTGATCACCAGTTACTGCCCCTCGATTTATCCGACCTAAAGGAAATTAAATATGATATCTTGATTTTCGAAGCCCCGCCTGGGACGAAAATTGATTCAAGTCTTCAGGATTTAATCGAGCGAGCTGAATGGGATCATAACCGCCTAAAACTGATTGTTCAAAGTGATCACAGTCATGCGGTTCTCAAGAAGCTGTTAAAAGATGAATTCAGACTGCGCACGATGGAAGGGATGAAGCAATGAAAAATCTGTTAATCTATCATTTCAAATGCTATCTCAAATCTTATAAATTTTTGCTGCCCTTTTTAGTCTATCTGATTTATTTGTTTGCCGCCTACGGCATCATGCCTTTTGCGATTGTTTCGAGCTTTTCTGAGTCGGCTGGCGTACTTTTCTTTATAATGGCCACTGTCGGTTTTAGTTATGCTGAACTTGAAAACCAAGTTACCGAACAGCTGGTTTTACTCAGGGTTAATAACGACACCCGTTATTATCTGAGCCGACTGTTGGTGCTCCTGATCATCGGCCTTGTCATGAGTGTCATTGGCATCCTCTATCCGATGATCTTAAATAGCGTCAACAACGGTCACTTATTCACCCGTAGTTTACAGTTTGATGATATCGCAATCGGGTTTGGTCTGCATTGTTCATTGGCCTTTTTAGGCGCTATGACCGGTGCTTTTTTTCATCCCCGGATTATCAAAAACCGGAAAATGGCTGTGCTGCTGCTATTCTTTGTCACCGTCATGGGCATATCAAAAGGTGCCCTGGCTGGCTATTTCCCACAAACCCGCTTAATCACCTGGGTTTTTCCACCTGTTTTTGAGATCCTCGCCTCATTTACAAAGCTGGAATATTTTGCTCTCCCGGCCATGGCATTACCGGTTACACTGACCATTGGTTATGGTTTAGTTTTAATGATTGGTCAAATTCAATTGTTAAAACATACAAAATTCTAAAACTTATCTTATCTTGATCCCTGATGTTATCCCAGTCAAGCCTGAAAAAAGCCCTTCAAAAGATTTCACTTTTGAAGGGCTTTAATATTATTGCTTCAATTTTTAAACAACACCCAGGCCGACATCACCGTAAGTAGCCATTTCACGATTCATATACAGGGCTGCTTCGACAATATTAAAGGCAATGGCCGCACCGCTGCCTTCACCCAAACGCATCCCCATATTCAGGAATGGTTTAGCGCCAATAAATTCGGAAGCATAGGCGGCGCCTTTTTCAGCTGACGCATGCGAACAAATCAAATAACCTTTGACATCCGGATTAATCCCAATGGCAATGGCCGCAGCGGCGGTTGAGATAAAACCATCGATTAATACAGGAATGTGATTGGCCGCTCCGGCCAGCATCGCTCCCGCCATGGCACCGATTTCGAATCCGCCCACCTTTGCCAGCACATCAATGGCGTCATCTTTATCCGGTTGGTTCAGGGCAATAGCATCCCGAATTACCTGGGCTTTCACCACCTGCTTTTCTTCTGACAGGTTGGCTCCAGCACCGGTCAACTCACCGGCATCAACACCGCTAAGTGCTGAAATAATAGCCGCACTGGCGGTGGTGTTGGAGATCCCCACTTCTCCAGTACCTAAAATATTATAGCCGTTGTTAATCGCCCGTTGGGCCACATCAATGCCGACTTCCAGGGATTGAATCGCTTCTTCCCGGGTCATCGCCGGACCTTTTCGCATATTTGAGGTGGCTTTTCTGATTTTTTTATCGAGAATTTTTGATTTCGGCTCCAAATCAGCATTCATGCCCACATCACAAACAAAAATATCGGCACCTGCCTGTTTACTTAAAGCAGCCACGCCACTTTTTCCGGCCATAACCATTTGCGCCATCAAACCGGTGACTTCCTGAGGTGCCGCAGCAACGCCTTCTTCAAAGACACCATGATCAGCAGCAAAAACCAGCATCGCTTTTTTGCTGACATCCGGATACATTTCCCCGGTGATACCGGCCAACTGAACGGCGATCTCTTCCAGGGTTCCCAAACTGCCCACTGGTTTAAGCAAAAAATCGACCCGATCCTTGGCTGTTTTCATCATTTCTTCATTGAGTGGTTGGATTTTTTCCAATGTTTCATTTAACAAACTCATTCTTATCTCCTGTCAATTCGACTGTTTTTTCTCATTATATCACATCTCCCGCTTTTGAAAATTCTATTTTTGAAGTTTTTATAGTGGCAGCCGCACTTCAAACCACACCCCCTTATCCCGGTTATCCACAGCCACCTTGCCACCATGACAGATTATGATGCCTTTGACGATAGCCAGACCCAAACCAGTGCCTTTTTTATCCGACTGCGCCTTATAAAAGTACTCCCAGATCTGATTGATCTCATTTTGTGGAATCGACTTACCCACATTATAAACAGAAACAATCCACTCATTTCCCTGGGTTTCGCAACTTACTTGAATCAACCCATCGGCCGGACTGACATGTTTAATGGCATTGTTCAAAAGATTGTAAAAAACCTGCTCCATCCGTTTACGATCGATGCTAAGTTTTTGTTGGGGTTCACAGCGATTATTAAAGACGATATTTTTTTCCGGATAGGTGTTTACAAATCGCTGAACGACCGAAGCGATGACCTCACCTCCGAACACCGCTTCCTTCTTGAGCTGATAGGCACCGGACTCAATTTGGGCCAGATCCAGCAGATCGCTGGCGATACCACTGATTTTATCGGCTTCCTTCTGAATCGTCACAAAATATTCCTGTTCTTCCTCACGATTCTCCAGAATCCCGTCTTCCAGAGCTTCGGCATAGCTTTTGATCACTGCCAGAGGGGTTTGGATCTCATGGGACACTTGGGCAGTAAAACGCTGTCGCATTTTTTCAAAGGTTCGCTCCTTATTGAGTTCTTCCTGGAGCTTTAGAATTGCCTCTTCCAGTTCATCCGAGATATGATTCAAGGTTTTACCCAACTGGCCAATCTCATCCTTCCTGGTGCCCTGATATTTCTTTGTAAAATTAAGATTGCCCATTTCCCGGGAAAGCTGATTTAACGAAACAATCGGTCGCGAAATACCCCGAGAGAAAAAATAGGCAAAGAGCAACGAGCAGGCAAAAACGATCATTAAAAATACCAGCAGAAAATTTTCCACAATCTCAATGACCTCATGAACCGAATAAAGGGGAATTCGTCCGATGATCTGAGCACCATCGGCAGCGACGACCTTATGGGTCAGCCACTCAACCTGATGCTCATCACTTCCCAATACAATTACAAAGCTTTCCTCATGCTGATGTGCCTTGACCTGATTTTCGATACTGTTCTGTTGCCCAGCTCCAGCCCCATGTTCTGCTCCGCTGCCAGCACCACTCCCAGATCCTGAGCCATTCCCGGATCCGCCACCAGCACCTTCGCCTGCTTCATTGCCCTCACCCTTGTGTTCGCCACCAGCGGCCAGACGTTTCGTTTCAACAACAGTCAGCCCTGAGCCTTCGCTTTGATCCATGCCATCCAATGCTTGACGCATCGCCACTATTTCGATGCTCCCATTTTCCGGCGAAACATTTCCCGAAGACGTTTCTTCTGTCACGGTTTGTTGTTTAATAATCTGAATGACAATTCCTTCTTCTTCGGCGACATCAATATACGCTTGCAGTTCCGGGGTTAACCCCCCTTGGTTGTACATTGCAGCAGCCTGACTCGTTTTGTCAATTAAAACCGCCGTTCTTTTCTCGGTATAATAGACTTCAAAATAGGAACCAAGCACATAATAGGTCAGCAAACACAAGACCAGAAAAAAAGCCCCCAGATAGAGCATCAATCGTGAAAATATCGAAGATCTCATTCCTTAAACTTGTATCCCAACCCTCTGACGGTTTGTATACATTCTCCTTTTTTATTCATTTTTTTACGCAACCGCTTAATGGTGGTATCAACTACCCGGATATCACCTTCGTAATCATAGCCCCAGACCCGATCCAGAATCTGTTCACGGGATAAGACCAACTGATTATGATTGATAAAAAAGGTCAGCACCTCAAATTCTTTCTGAGTCAGGTTAATGATTTCATCATCAATGATCAGTTGCCGTTCTTCTGCATTTAAATGCACTCCGCAGACATCGAGCTGGTTGTCGGTAGTGACGACTCCACTGCGTTTTAATAAGGCTTTGATGCGCACCATCAACTCCCGGGGACTAAACGGTTTCGTCACATAGTCATCGGCACCGACTTCAAAGCCCTGGATTTTATCATCCTCTTCTCTACGGGCCGTCAGCATGATTACCGGGACATTATCGGTTTCTCTGATTTCTGCCAGCACCTCAAAACCGTCAAGCTTGGGCATGGTCACATCCAGAATGATGCAATCCGGTTTTTTTTCAGCCCATAAATCCAGAGCTTCTTCTCCATCGGCTGCACCGAAGCCTTGATAGCCTTCTTTATTTAAATATTTCAAAACGATTTCCCGTAGCTTATCTTCATCTTCTGCCACCAGAATGCGAATCCCCTTCATTCACATGCCCTCCCTTTTCTATTTATTTATAAAAGTTTACCCAATTACTATGACAATACTGTGTCAGTATGAACCATTTAATTATTTTTATTTTATCACATGAATTTTATTTTTGACACAGTATTGACATATATCCGTCATATAATACAAACAACAACAGAACACACTAAAAAAACGGAGGAATTTCAATGAAAACAAAACTTATTTTAGTCGGATCCCTGGCCTTAATGCTGGCTACCGCTGGTAGCGCTCTGGCAGCTCCAAACCACGGCGCTGGTACTGGTGCCTGCAATGGTTTGACCGAACAGCAACGGATTGAACGTCAAGCCAGCCATGATACCAATGGCGACGGCATCTGCGACAACGAAAATTGCACCCAGGACGGCACGGCCCACCAATACGGCAATGGTGATGGCACCTGTGACGGCACCCAACCTCAAGACGGCACTGGCATGCATCATGGCGGCAGAACCCGCTAATAAGCCCATTTTAAAATGCCCAATGAAAGCGCGCTTTCATTGGGCATTTTTTAGGTTATACTATTCCACTTCTTTGTTCTTAAGCTTTTTAACATAGACCCGGGTTTCGGCAACAACCACCCCACTTAATGCCATCAAGGCAATCAGATTGGGCAATGCCATCAACCCATTAAAAATGTCTGCAATCGTCCAAACCGCTGAAACGGTCATAAACGGTCCGATAAAGACCGCCAGAATATACAAATAGCGATAGGTTAACACAGCCTTCATTTTTCCATTTGACAGATATTCCAGACAACGTTCGCCGTAATAATTCCAGCCCAAAATGGTGGTAAAAGCAAAGAATACCAGACAGATCATCAGCAAAAACGAGCTAACTTCCGGAGCAAAAGGCAATCCTACCTGAAACGCATTGGTTGTCACCGCCACCCCTTCCAGCCCGATGTTCCATGATCCAGTTAAGACAATCGCCAATCCCGTCATGGTACAAACCACGATGGTATCTAAAAAGGTTCCGGTCATCGAAACCAGCCCCTGCCGCACCGGTTCATTGGTTTTTGCTGCAGCAGCGGCAATCGGAGCGCTACCAAGACCCGCCTCATTCGAGAAGATCCCCCGAGCAATCCCTTTTTGCATAGCAACCAGCACGGCGCCTAAGGCCCCACCGGCCACTGCCCGGAAACCAAAGGCACTGGCGACAATTTCAGTAATGGCCGCCGGTATCAATCCGGCATTAGTAATTAAAATAATCGCACAACACAATACATAAATAACAATCATAAAGGGGACAATAATCTGAGAAACATTGGCAATCCGCTTAAGCCCCCCAATTACCACCAGTCCCACAAAAATCGTAACAATGGTTCCGGTAATCACCACACTCCAGGAATATTCCATGCCTAGAAGGTTGACTGTCCATTGATTATTGGGATCAAAAAAATTATTGGCCGCACTGGCAATCCCATTCACCTGAGTGAAGGTTCCAATTCCCAAAAGACCAACCCCGGCACCAAAAAAGGCAAAGACTTTTGCCAACCAGCGCCATTTTATGCCCATCCCATTTTCGATATAATAAAAAGGTCCGCCCAGGACATGTCCATCCGGTTCAATAACCCGATATTTAATGGCCAGAACTCCTTCGGCGAATTTGGTCGCCATCCCAAACAAGGCGGCAATCCACATCCAAAACAAGGCTCCCGGTCCTCCGGCGACAATCGCAGTGGCAACACCTACAATATTTCCGGTTCCAACGGTTGCTGAGAGGGCTGTACACAGGGCTCCAAAACTGGTTACCTCGCCTTCGCCCCCTTCTTCATTCTTCACCATGTACTTCAGCGCTTTGGGTAAATAGCGGATCTGAAGTCCGTGCAGGCGGATGGTCAAAAAAATCCCCACCGCCAGAATCAGCACAATCAATGGCACACCCCATACGAGGTCGTCAAACCATACTAAAAATTCATTAAATTGTTGAAACATTTTGTTCCTCCTTCTCTTAATTGTGAAGAGGGAGAACAACACCAATGGGTTGCTCTGTCCTTTTGCCTGAGAGATAGCCTGAAATGTTCAGTCGTTGCCAGACTGATCTTTCCAGGGGTACACCTTCGGCGCTCATCTTTGAGACTCTCCAGAGTGCTGCGATTTTACGACAGCGTTAAAATAATATCACAATTCATTTAACGAGTGCAAGATTATTTTAAAAATCAATCCCATCCTGGTTTTTAAACAAAAAAAGAAACGCCTCAAATTGAGACGCTTCCCGGATATTTTGACTTAAGACATTGGTACCACGGCACCCTGATAATTGCTTTCGATAAAGCTGATGACTTTTTCGCTTTGCAGTGCTTTCATCAGTGCCAACGTTTTTTCACTTTTTTCATCGCCGGCTCGAACGGCAACAATATTTGCATAGGTCTGAGCTGCCAGGGAATCTTTTTCTTCTTTGGCAATGGCATCGGTACCGGCGTTTAATCCAGCTTCAATGGCGTAATTGCCATTAATGACGGCTAAATCAACATCTGGCAGTGATCGGGCCAGCTGTGCTGCTTCCAGTTCTTTAAAGACAATGTTTTTCGGGTTTTCGATAACATCTTTTGGTGTTGCTTCCAGGCCAGCATTGGGATCAACCTTGATCAAACCAATGGTTTCCAGCAACAGCAGCGCCCGGGCTTCGTTAGTGGTATCATTGGGAATGGCAATGGTCGCACCGCTGGCAATTGCATCCAGAGTCTTAATTTTACCCGGGTATAAACCCAATGGCTCATAGTGAACCACGCCTGCACTCACCAGTTTGGTGTTGTTTTTTACATTAAAGTCTTCCAGGTAGGGGAGGTGTTGGAAAAAGTTGGCATCCAACTCTTTATTCTGTAGTGTTAAATTGGGTTGGACATAATCGGTAAATTCTTTGATTTCAAGAGTATACCCATCTTCTTTTAACACGTCGCTGGCAATCGCCAGAATTTCTGCATGGGGTGCTGGACTGGCCCCAACAACGATGGTTTTTTCATCTGTTCCCTTTGCTGAACAGCCGGTAAATAGGGCCAAACCAAGAACACTAATTAATAATACTGAACCTAATTTCTTCATGATCTTCTCCTTTTCATTTCTTTTCATATAATCCCTAGTTGATTAATATGTAATATAGCACGAAGTTCCTCCGCTGTCAACCATAATCAGCTGCTGATCATCGAACGCGTTATTTTCGGCGATCCTGTTTCTGGGCAATTTTCATCCCCACTTCCTGGAACAGCTGAACAATTAAAACCAGCAGCACCACGGTAATCACCATCATCCCGGTTTCATAGCGATAGTAACCAAAACGAATGGCGATGTCCCCCAGACCGCCGCCACCAACAATCCCAGCCATCGCTGAATAGCCTAAAATAGTGGTCGTAGCAATCGCCGCCCCAATAATCAAGGAAGGTTTTGCTTCGGGGATCATCACCTTGGTCACCACTTGTATCGGGCTGGCCCCCATTGACAAAGAGGCCTCAATAATGCCATAATCCACCTCTTTAATGGACGACTCCACTAGCCGGGCAATAAACGGAGCTGCGGCAATCACCAGCGGGACAATCGTAGCCGTAGATCCGATAGTGGTTCCGGTGATCATCCGAGTCAGGGGAATCACCGCTATCAGTAAAATCAAAAACGGAATCGATCGAGTAATATTAACAACAATATTAAGCACCTGGTTGACTACCTTCATCGGCACAATCCCCTCGGAATCGCTGGTGACCAGCAAAACACCCATGGGTAATCCGATTAGATAGGCCAAGAGTGTTGAGGCCAAGGTCATATAGAGGGTTTCCAACGTTCCCTGAGCAATGAGGCCAGTCATTGAACTATCCCACATGAGCGCTCACCTCCTCAACAGTAATTTGATGTGAACGCAGATAATTAATGGCCCGGGCCGCACTCAGCTCATCCTCAGGCAATTGAATAACCATTTGTCCAAAAGCGAAGCCATCGATATTTTTCATATCAGCATGGAGAATATTCACCAGGCATTTTGTTTCCAGAACCATTTTTGCCATCACCGAGTCACTGGATGATTTTTCGTCAAATACGACCCGATAGGTGTTCTTACCCATTACTACCGAACCCTGATCGCCCTCGGAAAAAATCATTTTTTTTGCAATATCGGTTTTCGGATTCCGGAAAATGTCTTCAACTTCGCCATCTTCGGCAATCTGACTTTTATCGATGATCGCCACATGGCTACAGATCTGCTCCACCACACTCATTTCATGGGTGATGATCACAATCGTGATCCCCAATTTATGATTAATTTCTTTTAACAGCTTAAGAATTGAATTGGTGGTCGAGGGATCCAGAGCCGAGGTGGCCTCATCACACAGCAAAATTTTGGGATTATTGGCCAACGCCCGGGCGATGGCAATCCGTTGCTTTTGACCTCCGGACAACTGCGCCGGATAGGCCTTGGCTTTATCGGGCAGGCCCACCAGTTCTAACAATTCAGCCGCTCTTTTTTTTGCCGTTTCTTTATCCACTCCGGCAATTTCCAGGGGAAAAAGAATGTTTTTCTCGGCAGTGCGTTGCATCAGCAAATTAAATTGCTGAAAAATCATGCCCACTGAATAACGCACCGTTCTTAGTTCTTTTTCAGTTATTTTCGAAATATCCTGTCCATCAATGAAAACGCTACCACTGGTGGGCTTTTCAAGAAGATTGATACAACGAACCAGGGTGCTTTTGCCAGCCCCACTCATACCAATAATCCCATAAATATCGCCCTGGTTAATGCTTAGATTGATACCATCCAAAGCCTTTACTTCGCCACTTTTGGGACGAAAGGTTTTCCCCAGATCCTTTATTTCAATGATGGGTTTCAGAGACGTCTTTTCTGTTTCGATGTTCCTTACCCTCCTACACTCAATAAATTTATTGTTTTAATGAACTTAACACCAATCAGGCATTCCCGCTTTGTTTAGCTATTTGACAACGTTTCAAACTGTCCGCCACTATCTGACAGTAATCCCATCAATCATTTTGTCTAATACACATTGCCGTTGCCGATCTTCACAATGACATAAGTCCTATTAAAAACAGTGGGTTAAAACACACCCACCGTTTATTATAGTCTCGATTTGATTTTCTTGTCAAGCCAAATAGCGCAATCCCTACCTTAAATATCGGTAATTTGTGCGCCAAAGGGAAACAATGCCAGTTTGGCAAACTTAAACCATTGCAGACCAAACGGGATTCCAATTAAGGTAATGCAATAGATAATCCCCAGAATCGCCGATGCCGCTGCCAGCCCCCAACCAAAAATCAATATCCATAAAATATTCAGGATCACCGAACCCGTTCCCATCTGTGAATAATCGACCGTTTTTCCAAATGGCCAGAATACCAACTGCGCCATTTTAAAGGCTTGCAACCCCAGAGGAATCCCAATAATCGTGATGCAGCAAAGAATTCCGGCTAAAAACCAACCAATTGCCATAATCAGGCCCCCAAAAATAATCCAGATAATATTCCCAATAATACTCATACTAGTCTCTTTTCATTTTTTATTTTATGGATGGATCCCGAGCGACTGCAGCCTTTTTAAACTCACGATTGCCAATATGACAATACCCGCCGGGATTCTTTATTAGATACTCCTGGTGATAGCCTTCTGCTGCGCTATAGTTCTCCAGCGGCAGCACTTCGATGGCCAGCGGCACCCCATATTCCATCCTTAATGCCTGAACCGACGCTAAGATCACCGCTTCATCGGCAGGATCCGAATAATAAATACCCGTACGATACTGAATTCCCACATCGTTCCCCTGACGATTCACGGCAACCGGATCGATGACTTCAAAATACATACTCAACAAAAATGGTAGGCTGATCACCTGATTGTCATAGGTGACCTTAACTACCTCAGCATGCCCGGTGTTGTGATGACAGACATCCTCGTAGGTGGGATTTTGGGTTTTGCCATTGGCATAACCGACCTCGGTTTTGATGACTCCCCTAATGGCTTTAAAATACATTTCCGTTCCCCAGAAACAGCCGCCAGCCAAGGTGATTTCTCTGACATTATTATTCAAATTTTCTCTTATCATATCAGTTTCCTTTCCAGATTTCCATAATTTTTTCGACCGTGATCACTTGCTGTTCAGCCTGGGTGATCGATGCTGTACCATCGCCAGCCTGCAATCCATAATTGCCAAAGCCACTGTGATTGCCCCCAGCAATTTCATAATAGCTGGCTTCCCGCGGCATCTTATCCCGGCCTTTAGCCAGACCCTGCTGATCAATAATCTGATCGGCACTGCCATAGAGACTTAGTACCGGATGACTGCTTTGAGTCAGCGATTCATTGGGATATGCACCTAAGAGCACCAACCCGGATACCTGATCTTCATGTTCAGCCAGATAGTCCGAGGCCATCGCCCCACCCAGGGAGTGCCCAACCATCACCCAATTCTCAATTTCCGGTATGGTTTCCATTACCGCATCAGCTCCATTTATATTAAACACCGCCAGATTAAAGGGCATGCCGACAATCACTGCCGGATAGCCTTGTTCTGCTAGTGCCCTTACTAACGGAGCATAGGCGATGTCTTCCACCTTACCGCCGGGATAAAAAATAAAGCCTGTTTCATCCTGACCTGCTGTTGGCATAAATATCGTCAGATTACCTTCCTCTCGAACATTCACCTGATCACTTGAAATCAGGGCATCATGAGCCGTTTGATCGGCATGATAGTAATCCCCCAAATACGTCAATATCCCAATAACCAAAGCTACCAATACGATTCCAAGTATTTTTACAATTTTTTTTGCGGTTTTTCTTTCTTTCATCGCTGCTCCTTAGTGATGTTGGCTGTTGCTTCTGATCTCACTTTTATACCCCAACCCATTATAAAACAACCATTTCGTCATTTTAATTTTTCAAAAAATAAAAAAACCGCAATCGCTGCGGTTCTGTTTTTTAAATGGTGACCCATGGGCGACTTGAACGCCCGACACCCTGATTAAAAGTCAGATGCTCTACCAACTGAGCTAATGGGTCAGATAGATTAATTAATATTTATTTGTCTTCAAACGACTGAGTTAATGGGTCAGATGCTGTTTTTCTTTTCTCTGCTTAATAAAAATGGCAGGGGTAGCAGGACTCGAACCTACGAAATGCCAGAATCAAAATCTGGTGCCTTACCAACTTGGCTATACCCCTATAAAAATAATAACGATATAAAAAATGGGGTGGATAATGGGACTCGAACCCACAACATCCAGAACCACAATCTGGCGCTCTAACCGATTGAACTATACCCACCACGATATAAAAACAAACTAAAAAATGGTGCGCCTGAAGGGATTCGAACCCCTGGCACACGGCTTAGAAGGCCGTTGCTCTATCCTACTGAGCTACAGGCGCTCAATCCTTTTCGCAAAAATGGAGCGGGTGAAGGGAATCGAACCCTCGCGACTGGCTTGGAAGGCCAGGGCTCTACCACTGAGCTACACCCGCATTGCCTCTCTTAGAGACAAGTGTTAGTATACTTGAAATAGGCAGTGTTGTCAACTCTTTTTTAATTATTTTTTCTTTTTATGGGCTCTCAAAACCAGGTCAGTCTGAACCGCAACAAGGCTTAGACGATTTTAATTCCAACACCTTTTTTGAAGATATAGGCCGCAATTAAAAATGAACTGATCAGCAATCCCATTGTCAAAAGAACATGCATCACGATATTACCCTCACAGACGCCGATATAGGCGTATCGGGAAACATTAACCAGCGGAAAGATCGGGTTGAGATAGATTAGATTGGCCAGAAATCCCGGTAGTTTGGAAACCTCAAAAAAGACCCCTCCTAAATAGGTAAGTGGCGTGATAATAATTGCCAAAGCAAAATTCATCTTTTCAAAATTATCTAAAACAAGACCGGCAATTAAACCCACCGAAGCAAACACAAAGGACGTTGCCGTCAGTGAGAGAACAAAAAAGATTGGATATGCAACTTCATAGCCCACGAAAAATATCGTCGCCACATAAGTCAGGATCCCCACCAGCACCCCGCGAAACATTCCACCAAAGACAAAAGCCAGAATTTTTTCTGCCAGTGAGATGGGATAGCTGTTTAGATCCTGAATGGTGTTTTGAAATTTCTGTGAGATCATTGAAAAAGCGGGATTTTGAAAGGCCGCAAAAATTGCTCCCATCGTCGCTAAACCGGGAACCAGAAAATTGAGATAGCTAATTCCATCAATCCCAACTTCTCTGGTTTGCAGCATTCCCCCGAAGATCAGCATATATAATATATTCGAAATCAGTGGCGCCAGTACTGTCTGTACCGGAACCTTCATAAACCGATGGATTTCTTTATTTAAGAGGGTTGCAAATCCAACTCTGTTATAAAAAACTCTACTTTTCATTTGCCCTCCTAATGTTTAATGATATTTAAATAAATATCTTCCAGTTTTGGTCTTTCGACCACCAGATTGGTGAATTCCAAGTTTTTCTCCGATAGTTGCCTAAAGACTTTGGACAAGTCTTTTTTTGAGGCTTTCAGCTGCAGCCTGGTTTTATCTTCAATATGCGGATGATAGTCACTTAAAAAATCAAAGTCAGCCAGATTAAGCGCCTGATCAAAGTGAACCTCGATGATTGACTCCCGGGAAAAGGCATCCATCAGTTCTTCTTTGGGTTCATCAGCAATAATTTTCCCGCCATCAATAATCACAATCCGCTTGCACAGCTTTTCAGCTTCTTCAATATAGTGGGTGGTCAGGATGATCGTGGTTCCGGACTGATGCAGCTTAACCAGAAAATCATATAAGGTATGGCGCATTTCAATATCAACACCCGCTGTTGGCTCATCGAGAATCAGGATTTTGGGCTTATGAACCAGCGCCTTGGCAATCAGAAACCGTCTGCGCATTCCCCCGGACAGATCCCGAATGCGGGCACTACGTTTTTCGGTTAAGTACAAGGCCTCCAGAACTTCATCGATATAGGCCTTGTTGTTTTTGATCCCAAAGTAACCGGATTGTTTTTTTAAGGCTTCATCAACAGTAAATACAAAATCATAGCCCGTATCCTGGGGGACGATGCCGATAATTTTTTTTGTTTCCAGTTCCTTCTTATCAAGATCGTAACCACCGATGCTGACACTCCCCTGGGTCTTTTTCACATTACCGGCCAGGATATTGATCAAGGTGCTTTTACCCGCCCCATTTTGTCCCAGCAGGGCGGTGAATTCCCCTTCAGCAATTTCTAAATTGATGTTTTTTAAAGCCTCTTTTTTTCCCTTTTGATAGGTCATTGATACATCTCTTACACTGAGCATCGCTTGCCTCCTTTTCCCTGCTACAATCAATCATTCCAAAGCGGGATGATTTTTGCCTCGATTTCCCCTTTTTCTATGGTAATCAGCCCATAGCTTGCGGGATCATCCAAGCGGGGTGCCCCTACCGAACCGGGGTTCATCAGCAACACCTGGCCATCATCTTCAATGTAAGCGTGGTGGGTATGTCCATAGAGAATCACTTGCGCACTCTTTTCCAACCCGGCATAGTATAGATGATGCAGATCATTCTTGACCCCGTGTTTATGACCATGACAGGCAAACACTCTAAACCCACCTAATGTGGTTTCCAGTGACATACTACCCTGATCAGCAAACGAGTCCAAGTTGCCCTTTAAGATGTGAACGGGGGCGTTCGTGATCGTTCGCAGATACAGCGCATCTTCCACATAATCCCCCAAATGGATAATCACATCCACCGGACCCATTTCCTCAACAGCCTGTTTTACAGCTTTCAGATTGCCGTGGCTATCGCTCATTACGCCAATTTTCATTTTATCCCCCATCCCTTAGTCTTTTCGTACAAATAAAAATCCCCATTGCCCGTTTTTTATCGTGCCTGATTCAGCAGTTCCCGGGCCTTTTGAATGGCAAGGGCACGATGACTGAGGCGGTTTTTTTCTTCCTTGCTCATGTCACCGTAGCAACGTCCGGATGCTTCATGAATGAACAGCGGATCATAGCCAAATCCCCCGCTGCCGCAATAGTCACTGGCAATTTTTCCCCGAACCAGTCCTTCACAGGTCAACTCCCGACCATCCGGCAAAATCATTGCGATCACGGTGATAAAAGCTGCCCCGCGTTTTTCTTCCGGCACATCGGCTATTTCTTTCAGGAGTTTTTCATTATTGTCAGCATAGCTGACATTGTCGCCAGCATAACGGGCCGAATAGATGCCCGGGGCTCCATTTAGGCAGTCTACCGACAAACCAGAGTCGTCCCCCATAATGATCAGATCTTTGCCCTGAACATAGGGCTGCAAGGCCCGAACCTTGATCAATGCGTTCGCTTCAAAGGTCAGGCCGTCTTCAATAATATCCAGATCAATCCCCATATCCGTCATTGTCATGACTTCAAAATCATCGCCCAGCATCGCTTTCAACTCATTGGCCTTATCCTGATTTCCAGTCGCTAACAGTATCGTTCTCATGATTATTTACCCGTTAATCCTGTAATGTATCTTTCTGGAAAGCGATAATTTCTTTGATACTCGCTTCGCCCAGTTCTAATAGTTTTTGCAGTTCTTCCTTTTTAAAGGGCCGTTCTTCACCGGTGCCCTGTATTTCGATGATTTCACCCGCTTCAGTCATCACCATATTCATATCGACCTCGGCATGTGAATCTTCTTCATAACACAGATCAACAATGGCTTCGCCCTGATAAATTCCGACACTGGTGGCTGCAACATAATTGGTAATCGGCATTTCGGCAATTTTTCCGGCTGCGATCAACCCTGACAAGGCATCATGAAGGGCCAGAAATGCGCCGGTAATTGCTGCCGTCCGGGTTCCGCCGTCGGCCTGAATCACATCGCAGTCAATCCAGATGGTTCGTTCCCCCAGTAGCGTCTGGTCGATGACAGATCGTAGACTTCGACCGATTAAGCGCTGAATTTCCATGGTTCGGCCATCGATTTTGCCCCGATTCCGATCCCGGCTTTTGCGGGTATTGGTTGATGCCGGAAGCATTTCATACTCAGCAGTAACCCAGCCTTTCTTCTGGCCTTTTAAAAACGGCGGCACCTTGTCTTCAACCATCGCAGTGCATATGACCTTGGTATCGCCGACTTCAATCAGCACTGATCCCTGGGCATTTTTTATAAAGTGTCGGGTGACTCTGATTGGTCTTAATTCGTGGGCTTCCCGGCCGTCAATCCGTTGATTGATCGCCTCTGTTGCTTTTATTTCTTCACTATTTTCCATATCTTACCTTTTTCTGTTTCTTATTTTTTAAGGGATTACTGCAAAGATGCAATAATCCCTTAGTTAAAAATTCTTGTTCTTTAATACTATTCGGTGTTACCGCATCCTAAGCCAGATGTTTGGCAACGACCGCTCGAATAATTTCGTTGGCAACCTGGGCATTGGCTTTTCCTTTGGTGGCCTTCATCACCTGTCCGGTTAAAAAGCCGTACGCCTTTTCGTTACCAGCCCCGATATCTTCGACCGATTTGGGATTATCGGCAACAATTTTTTCGATGATGGCTTCCAGTTCGCCGGTATCACTCATCTGTGCCAGTCCCTGTTCTTTGACGATATCTCCAGCATTTTTACCGGAAATAAACATTTCTTTTAAAACTTCTTTACCGCTGGTTCCGCTGATGACCTTATCCTTAACCAGTTTCAAAAGTTCCACCAGTTGCGCCGGGGTAATGGTGATAGTTTCCATGCTTTGTTCATTTTCTTTTAAAAGCGGCGGAATTTCCACCATCATCCAGTTGGAAATCTGTTTGGGTTCGTTATATAGCGCCACCGCTTCTTCAAAGAAGCGGGCGGTAACACCAGTGGTTGTCAATACCCCGGCATCGTATTCCGGCAGTTTATATTCTTCTACATAACGCTGTTTTTTAGCTTCCGGCAATTCCGGCAGTTCACTTTTAATTTTTTCGATATATGACGGTTCCAGCACAATCGGGACCAGATCCGGTTCCGGAAAATAGCGATAATCGTGCGCTTCTTCCTTGCTTCGAAGCGATGAGGAAACCCCTTTGGCATCATCCCATTTACGGGTTTCCTGGATGATTTCCCGACCTTTTTTGAGCTCGATGATCTGGCGTTTGCTTTCATATTGAACCGCTCGAATCAGTGCCCGGAAGGAGTTGAGGTTTTTCATTTCGGTTCGGGTTCCCAACACTTCGGAGCCTTTTTCCCGAATTGACAAATTCACGTCAAAACGCATCGAGCCCTGTTCCATCTTACAGTCAGAAACGCCGGTATATTCCAGAATATTCCGAACCTTTTCGGCAAAGGCCCGGGCTTCCTCGGCACTGCGCAAATCCGGCTCGGTGACGATCTCAATCAGTGGGACGCCACAACGGTTGACATCCAACAGGGTTCCATCGGCCGATTCGTGCAGCAGCTTACCGGCATCTTCTTCGATATGGATGCGGGTAATGCCGATATCTTTTTTAACCCCGTCTACCTCAATGCCGACTGCACCACCAGTACAGATCGGTAAATCAAATTGCGAGGTTTGATAGGCTTTGGGCAAATCCGGATAGAAATAGTTTTTTCGGTCCATCTTGCTAAAATGAGCAATTTCGCAATTAAGCGCCAGACCGGCCCGGGTCGCATATTCGACCACTTTTTCATTGAGTACCGGCAAGACTCCCGGCATCCCCAAACACACCGGACAGGTATGGGTATTTTCATCCTGGCCAAACTCGGTTGGACACGAACAGAATATCTTTGTTTTTGTGCCCAACTCCACATGGATTTCCATTCCAATGACAATTTCATATTCCATGATTTAGACCTCCGTTCCCAATGGTGCTTTTAAATTCGTCAGACCGGATTCCTGCTCAAAGGCCCATGCGGCTTTTAACAGCGTCTCTTCGCTTAAAATCGGCCCCAACAGCTGCATCCCAATCGGCATCCCGTTATTGTCCAGGCCACAGGGAATTGAAACCCCGGGAATCCCGGCAATATTAACCGGTACGGTATAAATATCGGTCAGATACATCTCCAGCGGATTGCTGGTTTTTTCGCCAATACCAAAAGCAGTGGTCGGAGCAGTTGGGGTCAGCAGCACATCGCAACCACCAAAGACCTGATCAAAGTCAGCTTTGATGATGGTTCGCACCTGCATGGCTTTTTTATAATAGGCGTCATAATAACCAGAACTGAGGGCATAGGTCCCCAGCATGATCCGTCGTTTTACCTCGTCGCCAAAACCCTGGCTTCGGGTTTTTTTGTAAAGATCAACCAGATCGCTGTATTCTTCGGCCCGGAAACCATAACGAATACCGTCATAACGAGCCAGGTTGGAGCTGGCTTCAGCCGAGGAAATCATATAGTAGGCGGACAAGGCATAGTCCAGATGCTGAAAAGACACATCGACAATTTCGGCCCCCAGGGTTTTATAGATGGCAATGGCCTCTTCCAGACTTTTGCGGACTTCCGGTTGCAGACCTTCGCCGAAAAATTCTTTGGCCACGCCAATTTTTAACCCCTTAACCCCTTGTTTGAGGTTTTGGGTATAATCGATTTTTCCCAGATTGAGAGAGGTGGAATCCTTGGCATCATGACCAACAATGGCGTTCAGCACCAGGGCGCAGTCTTCGACATCCTTGGTGAACGGTCCAATTTGATCCAGTGATGAGGCAAAGGCTACCAGACCATAACGGGAGACCAGACCATAGGTTGGTTTCATCCCCACTACTCCGCAAAAAGCTGCCGGCTGACGGATCGATCCACCGGTGTCTGATCCCAATGTGTAAAAGGCTGTGTCGGCTGCCACGGCAACGGCTGATCCGCCGCTGGAACCGCCGGGCACCTTGTTTAAATTCCAGGGATTACGGGTCTTTTTGTAAGCTGAGTTTTCGGTGGAAGAACCCATGGCAAACTC
>NZ_DJGY01000024.1:0-7740 GCF_002435675.1 Acetobacterium sp. UBA5834
GATCGCCAGCTGGCCAGTTCAAAGGTTTCAGCCAGTTCTTCTCTCGTTTTTCCTTCCATCAAACCAGCCAAAGTCTCAGTAACACGCTGATCATAAATGGGTTCCGTTGATGTTTTCATTATTTTTTTCCTTTCTTTTTCTGAATCACCACTGTCAATCCCTAAATGAGATTGACAGCCTGCTGCAGTTGACCAAGATCCTGATGAATGTAGCGACTGGTGACAGTGAGATTGCTGTGACCCAGTAGTTTCTGAACTGCTGGTAATGGTGCCTGATTTCTGACCAGATTGGAAGCAAAGGAATGTCTCAGAATATGAGCGGTGACATGCTTTTCCCAGCCCAGTTTAGCAACCGTTTCAATCAGAGTCTCATTCACTGTCTGCCGGGAGAGTCTGCCGGTTCGGGTTGTGGCAAAGAAATAGCTGGACGTGGTTTTGGGTCGGATAGTCTTTAAATAATTCGCCAGTTCTTCCTTCAGTTTGGAATTAATGGGAATCACCCGATCCTTGTTACCTTTTCCCTGATGTACCTGAATGAGATTTTTCTTAAGATCCACATCATTTAAAGTCAGTTTGCACAATTCGCTGATGCGAAGACCGGTATTGGCCATGGTGACGGTGGCTGCCTTAACCAGTGGATGCTCAATATTCTCAATGAGGGTTTCCATTTCTTCCGGGGTCAGATGAGTACGTTCCTTTTCCTGATAGGATATGCTCTCCAGTTTTCGGCTGATGTCTTTCTCCACCAGATCCCGATTAAAAAGATAGGCATAGAAGGATCGGAATATCGAAACCTGTCGACTTCTGGTTTTAGCTGAACTGCCTTTTTCCTTCTGCTGGGAGAGATAGCCCTCCAGATCCTTGAGCTCAATGTCATCAAGATAAACCGCTCCATTGTGTTCCTGTTCAATGTAGAGTCGAAGGGCATTCAGTTCCTGCCCGTAGCCTCGAATGGTTTCTTTTGATCGTTCTTTAGATTTTAAATAATCCACGTATGTTTCTATGGCTTTTTTAAGTAGCATGTGATTGTTCTCCTTTCTTTTGTGACAATTCTTCCATTAAATAAATAATATATCTTTAAAACCGTCCATTACTTCGATCAATGACGGTCAGTTATTTTTGGGATGAAGCAGAACCTGAAAGTGTTTTCGATTCTGCTCCATGGGTCATCCATATTTTAAAACAGGTGCTATTTGTTGGTATTTTTTCCCCAACTTCAATCGGAAACATTCAAGACCGCTTTATTTGCATATTTTGGCCGAGTGAGCATTGCAGTTATTCCGCAAGAATGCTGACTGCTTAAGTTCATTCTGATCCGATGAGAACACCTGATTTTCAGATGGATGGAATATTTAAACACTTTTTAAGCATTTTTTCTTCCTATTATAATAGGGGGTATATTTTAGTGAGTTTTGATTAAAATAATCCGATATTTCTTTTCTTAGGATTAGTTGGGTAGTTTGAGTGTTTTTAAGTTTTTTCTGGTATTTTTAATTTCTCCACAAATTCTTTTGTCAATTTTTCCCAACTAGCCCAATTTTTAAACCTGCCATTTGTGCTAAGCAGCTGTCTGATCCCTCAGGGTATCTGGTTTAGTCATGTGTTTTCGGTTTTTGGAGATTTTTCGGAGTTAAAAAAGGCAGGTCTCACCAACAGCATTGTCTATTTTTCCGAAATTCCGAAATTATTTTAAATAATCATCAGAAAAAAAATATTAATAATGGGATGATGGCAATTTATTTATTCAAGAAAAAGTTTCAGTTATTTTTCGGAATTTCGGAGCAGCTTAGCTTTTCAGGTACAGGATCTATCAGCCATTCAACAGGATGATTCCAAACCATCGTTTAAAGTCAGGTTTAGAAATAACTTCGGAAAAACGGAAAAAAGAATGAAAAAATGCAGATTAAATTTAAATTATCTCCATTATTTCTATTTAAAAAATATTCAGCAGCAAAAATATCCTGTCTATTTTTCCGATTTTCCGTTCTCAGATCGGTTCAAAAACATCATATAAAAATAGCTTTAGCATTAGCTTCGGAAAAACGGAAAAAGAATGAGAAAAAAGGGGCTTAAAATTAAGATATCCCTATTAATCCACTAAAAAAAATTTCTTTGTCAAAAATAGGGCTTGTTTTTCCGAATTTCCGTTCCCAATCGACTATTTTTCTGCCCAATTTTTTGCAATCGTCGCTTCGGCCACAACGGGAACATTTCGAATGTATTCTCTGCCGACTTGTTCCATGACCGTTTGAAGAAGGCTGGTAATTTTTTCTGCATCGTTCTCACTACATTCGATCAATAGCTCATCGTGAACACAGGCAATGATTTTCCCTGTGGTTCCCTTTAACACCTGAGGAAGAATCCCTAGGGCTTTTTTAAGAATATCTGCTTCGGTACCCTGTATTGGGGTATTGACCAATTTTGTGTACGTTGCATACTCATCAAACAATCGCCTTCTCCCACCGATGGTGAAGGATTGTCGGGTGTTTTTTCGACCTTCCTGCTGTTGCCAACGCTTTAACCCATGATATTTTTGAAAGAACTTTTCAATGAAATTCTTAGCTTCCAATTCAGTGAGTTTAACTCCATAGCTTCCCCACGCATAGGTTACCAAACTAGTCGAGCCCATGCCAAACAACATCCCGAAATTCAAGGCTTTCGCTGCTGAACGCTGGTCTTTTGTGATACTTTCAAGGGTTTGTCCATTGATTAAAGATGCTGTCAAACTATGGAGATCATCACCTCGTTTGTATGCTTCAATCATTTCGGCGTCACCACTAATCTCCGCAGCGATTCGGATTTGCATCTGGGAATAGTCTGATATGACAAAAACATTGCCTTCTTCGGGAACGAAACATTGCCGGAATGCATCATCATGGGGTACCTGTTGAAGGTTAAAGTTTGTGCAGGACAGTCTTCCAGTCACGGTACCCAATTGGAAATACTGAGAATAGATTCTGCCAGTTTCTGACTCAATATTCTGAGGAATTTTCTTGGCAAATTGTAATTGTTTTGCTGTATTTTTATAGGCAAGAAAGGCTTGGATCGCTGGGTACTGAGGTGCTATTTTTGACAATTCTTCACCTTTTGTGGAAGTAACATGAATCCCCAACGAATTAAGTGCTGTCATAATTTGCTTGCGACTATTGGGATTAATGTCTGTACCTAAAATTTGTTTAAGCTCACGTCGTTTTTCTTCACACTGAGCAGTCAACATTGTTTTCAAGGTATCGAGACCGGTCTGCTCAACTTTCACTCCATTGAGTTCCATCTGAACCATGGCGGGAAGGGCATCAAACTCCAGCTTTGCCGTTTTAACCAGGTTTTCGACCTTTAATTCATTGATTAATTTAATCCGCAAAAGTGGCAAGACCAGAACATCCCGGGCAGCATAGCCCAATTGCTCACTGGTTAGATCCGGTTGGCTCCAGTCGCTTTGCTGTTCTTCTTTTGGTAGTGTTATATTTAAATATTTTTTCACTAAAGCCTGCAATTTAAGTTCCTGCTTTTCCAGTCCAGCAACTAAAACACCTTCAGCCAGAAAGGTATCAAAAATACTACCTTTCAGATTAATGCCTGCTACGCTCAGAAACTTCATGTCAAACTTACCATTGTGCAAAATCTTTGTCATGGGTTCTTCCAATATTTCCTTGACCAGCTGCTTTCCGGCATCATCCATTTTCCACCAATCAATTATTAGTACATGCAGTTCTGGGGCTGCCATTTGAATCAGCCTGATTTCACCCCGCCTAGGGTTTAAGGGATCAACTCCCATGGTTTCTATATCAACAGCTAAAAATTTAGCTCGTTTGTAGTCATTAACATTCGCCATCAATGGCGTGCTCTCAGTCAAATAAGTATAGTTTGTATTAATCATTAATTTATTCCTTTCTTTTAATCTGGAGCGCCTTAGTTAAAGGCACTCCAATCATCATCCTGTTGTTGAATCGTTTCCTGAATCATTGAAATGATATTCGTCTCAACCCCTGCGTGCAAAACGTCTTGATCTGCATCAACTGCCACGGTCGTGCACAATTCCAACGGAGAAATGCCTTTGGCGGTGACTTCTGTGACTATTGGCATTACATTATTAGTTGTTTCACGATCTGAGGGATCTATCAGCAACCAGTTGCATTCGAAACATTCCTGATTACGGGTACTTGGTTTCGTTATTGAAATGCCGGGAATTGTTTTAAGGGTCTCTACAAATTGCGAACGTTTATTCTGTTTTTGATTTTCCTCGATACAATAATTTTTGTAACTATTCCACCAAGATACCACGGTATAGTCTGACACTGTACGATCAAAAGTCGCCTTTTCTGTTTCGAACCAACTGAGGACCGGATCATTACTTATCTTGACCTTATCTTTTAAGGCCACCATGGCTGCACTCTCGATGAAACGTCCTCTTTTGAGAAGTCGAGCTCGTCCTTGCAAAGCCCAGAGCAACACCCCAGCACGCTCTTCGATCAATTCCTCGCTTAAATGGATATTTCGCATTTCTTCTGGAATGAAATTATCAAATGGAAAACACAATGCCCGTTCGTAAAATGCACCGCTCAAATCCATAACTTTCGGAAAGAAATTGGAGGAGAACATCATTTTTGAACCATTTTTGAATGAAACAGTATCCTTATGATGCGTTCGCCCGTCAACACCATCACCACCTGTCAAGGATTTAAAGAATTCCTCATTAAACTTCGTATTGGAACCAATTTCCGGACCGATATTTATCAGTTTATCAATCAGATTGATGGTATTAATGGGTATGTGCAGATTTTCAATGCGAATATTACTAACATTTTCATGCCCCAACATATCTGAAAGAACCTCCTGCACAACACTTTTCCCTGTACGAGTTTTCCCGATTAACAACACAAAGCGATGAAAATTATTCCCTGGGACTAAACTGTAACCAAACCATTCCTGCAGGGCATCAATGGTTATCCTTATGTCTTCATCCGATAGCAAACAAAAGCAATTATTTAAAAATTCTAAAAATCGGGGACACTTAGCCGTGGGGTCAAATACGATTTCCAATCGATTCAATGCTAAGTACTCTTTTTGATGTGGAAGCAAATGAAAATCTCCATTTTCATCGATCTGGAGCATTCCATTGGACAGACAAATAAGATTTTTACGAATGTGGGTATTCATAGTGTCTAACGGTTTCGAACTTTTATTCTTGATATAGAATTCAATGCTTTCGACCACCCGTTTAACATACTTTCCCTCCAGTTGATTGATGATATCCTGGCGGATGTTTCCCCGATATTTACTCCAGATACCCTGCTCATAGGTCATGAGATTTCCGGCTACAAAAATAAAATCTTTTGCTTTCAGGATCTTCTCACCCAAATCTTCTTCAAAATTTCCAGTTCCCCCTTGAATTGAAACAACTTTAATCATCGCTGTCAATTCTCTTAGATTTCCCCGTTCTGGAATCCCGAGAATTTTCATTGCTTCCTTCAGATAAGCGATTTTAATGGGTCGGGATTCTCTGGATAGGTTAAGTTTATCTAGAATAAAGGCATTGATTAAGCGTATATTGTCAATGGGGGACACTTTTGGCACCATTTTCTTTAATTCCACTTCCAGATCGACTTCCACAATTGGTTTGTGCTGCTTATTAGCCTTCATCAAGGTACTAAGTATCATTCCTGCTGGGCTTTTTTGCTGACAGGTTTTTGGGCAATTAAACCCTGCATCACAGATGCCTGAACAACTGGTCGGTTTATAACCGGCATCTTTAACCTTTTCCTCTAAGCTACTGAAATGACGCTCAGATTCATCCTGCTGATAGGTCGAATGTTTTTTACTGATGTTGTGAAAGATTACTCGTCCATTTTCCCCGAACACAGCTAAGTTTAACGCAAGATGCGACCAGAGCACATAGCTCTGTTGATCTGGGTGGTTACCCATGTGCAGAAGAAATTCGCATTGACCCGCTGCTTTTCTAAGTGTTTCATAATCGATATTCAGTTTCTGGTAGGTACTGAACATTGTTTCTGGATAGGACTGATCTGGCAATTGTTCAGCCACAATTGGCGTACCTAACTGATCTCCCAATTGTTTAAAATTGTATGTCTCAGCAGATGCGGAACAAATTATTGAGCACTTTTTGACATTATCCGGATTTTTATAATTTTTTGTACCCGGCAGCCTTAATGAATGACCTAACACACCAGCAGCCATGTCTCCTTTAAAGTCATCTGATAAGCTTGCAAGTGCTTTCTGAGCCCCTTCTATTTCCTTCGTTTGATCAGTGACCTCCAGAGGTTCATGCAAACGCCAATATACCTGCAAGCCATTGCCAGAACCAATAATCAAACTTGGCTTCAAAGTTTGATTTTTTAGGGCTATTATCATTTTTTCTCGGTAGCCTTCCGCTTCAGCAAAGTCCATAGCTTTCAACGAGCAATTTTCATATGTGTCAAAATCAGCGACCAGTGCCGTAACATAATTGACCTGATCTTTCGTCCCTGATTCGCTCTTGAAGGTCACTGGGGCAATGTAGACATCACTATCGACATTGTCATTAACTAATTTGACCACTTCTGTGAATATCAACATGAAGTTTTGTCGGATCTTTACAAACTTATTGTGATAGATTCCGGTCACTGAATTTTTAATGCCGATTTTGATAAAATAATTCATCAGAACGGGATGAAAAAAATATTGTTTCAAAAAATCATATATAGCTTCGGCTTCTTTGTTAATTCCTGGGGGATAGGACGGCCTAGAAATTAACTCAGTTCTCTTTATCTTTTTGAATCCGCTTTGACGACGCTCTGTACTCACTGCTTCATTTTTTCTATTATTGTCGACACTACTCTGTCGATCGATTTTTTCCAATTTATTAATATCCATAATAATCTCCTCCTGTTGGATCACTCTTATATTCAAATGACTACCGTCATCTTTTTTTTTTTGAAAATCGCTTAATGCTTTTTAACTTAATTTTATTTTTCTTCCGCATTAATACCTGAACATAATTCTTCACCACCCTTCGTTAGGATGTCCAGTTTACGTCAATCGTACATATATAGCAAGTCATTTTTTGCATGAAAAAGCCATCTTAACCGTTTTGAAATTCTTCTGATTTCGTTATGTTCTTGATCGTCAAGGACGATTCTTTCTCGTGTCAATTTAATTTAAACGCATTTTAATTTTAAAGCTGTGTTTCAATGATTTAAGTTAAATTTAAGTAATGCTATTTTTGCTAAATCCAAAGTGATTCGAATAGCTACCAATTTGCAATGGCAACTGCAATATAATATCCCGATGTGAGACAGTCATTTGATAATTAACCATTTTTTCATTTTGCCGTCATCTTTTTCAGAAACACTGCTTTATAGAGAAAACTTTGGCATTCGACAAAAAAAAATACCCCAGCCAACGCCGAAGCGTCACCAGGGTACTAGCTCAATTAATTTTCCTTTTTATCTTCCGGCTGATGATCGACAATGGTTTCAGCATCGACATCACCAGAATTGTCCGCTTCTGATTCAGTTCCTTTGTTCTTGCTGAAAACGAAGTAGGCCACCAGCAGGATTCCACCAATGATCAGAATGGGAATTCCCAAATAGACAAAAATCGCTGACCAGATGGTTACACAAACAAAGAAAATGAAGAACCATGCACCGATGATGCCTAAGCCCAGATCCATCAGGTTATCACCAAAGAAGAGCAGCTTCAGCTTACCAAAGACAAAAAACGCTGACACAATACTGAGAATCAG
>NZ_DJGY01000058.1:0-9273 GCF_002435675.1 Acetobacterium sp. UBA5834
TGCTTATAATTTGACGGACTACATGAAGGCGATGCGGTCATGCTCGCTCAACTCACTTATACGGTATGCAAGGAAGTTCAGCTCAGCAAGAGGAGGATTTTCAGGAATAAAACTCAGTTCCTCTCCCTGCATACTGAAGCACTCCACAACCTGATATGGCTGATCATCTGTGACTCTTGCACGATGTAGTGCGTCCTGTATTTCGTCCCGGCTTGCGGGGAGTTTCAGATATGTGCCGGAGTATGCGGTCGCGTCGTACAGGTCCGACCGCATCAGTGTCACAGTCATCACCTTTTCCTTTTCTGACATTTGATCATCTCCTTTCTGAAATAAAAAAGCGCCCTTCAGTTTTATAAAACCAAAAGACGCTACATGTTCATCTGCATCCCCTGATCAGGATAGAGGATGGCGAATCTTGCGTTTTGCAGATTTGTGACCGCATTACTTTTCAAGAATTCGGGATGAGATTTAAGCCACTGGAGATCTTCGACGGTTGCATCTTGAGGTTCCCCCTCGCCATAACAGAAGGATTTAACCGCCACTGTGATGTATTCTGAACCGCCGCAGTCCTCAACCAGCTCTTTATATAGCTGGGAGTTTTGTATATCCTCCACTTCGGGAACCCCACTCATGAGTCCAACGTCACGGATGCCAGTGTTGGTTTCCAAGCCGATGATGGAAAATATCTTGCTCACTTACATTCCTCCCATCACCGGACCGCTGTAACCGAGAGCGGGAGCGCTGTTTTTCATTTCCTTCTCCGGCTTGATGGAGTAATTCTCATCATTCCAGAGGCTGACATAAATCTCGCCGTCCGGTGTTTTGATAGGGCGCTGTTCTAGGCTTTCCCCGAAGCCATCTGCATTTTGTCCAACCACAAAATTCAAAAGCTCGGCTGTTTCTTCACCGGAAAGAGCTTCTGTTAGCCCTGCGGTCATGACTCCCCACAGCTCACCATCGCAGACTTCCACGGATGGATACAGGCTGTGTACCTTTTCCTTCAGCGCATCCTCATGGATATATTCCGCAAGGCCGCGGTCATTTTTAAATTGCCGGTTCTCTTTGGCGATGGCAGCGAGGATAGCATCCTCATACGCCACGGCCTCCGCAGAAGTGATTTCCTCCGGAGGATCATCCAATCCGCACTCGCCATATTCATGTTGGGGGTAGGTGATGATCTTCAGAGGGAAAAAGATACGCATCATTTCATTTGCCATTTTGTTTCCTCCAGTCTTTTTAACCACTGCATCAGGCAATAAAAAAAGAGGCTATGCTTCCTAATAAAGAAAAACATAGCCTCTCATACTTCTGCTAGATGGTAGCTTTATAAAATTGTTTTGGTATAATATGAAAACAAAGGCATCAGAATTTTTGGTTCCAATGCCTTTGGCTTTACCTCTGTGAAATTTGTGTTTTTAGGGTGCCATTTTCAAAAATACCGAATGTCATCTATAAAAACCCCTAAAAAATCGGGCCCAAAAATGCACTTTTCGGCCCCGATTTTTGCTCAATTTTTGCTCCAAAACCACAACATCTTGTGGTCAAATCGCCTTATTTTTCGTTCCGACCACAATACGTCATCATTATTATCACCTCAACGTGGCTCGAGTGCTCATTATTGATGTCAGCGTTCTTGGGAACAGGTCAACTGTTTTTTAGCGCTTTCGCAGTATGTGGAAACATATCAACGATTTTATGGTTCTCGGGAACATATCAACACCATTTACTACTTTTCTGGCGGAAGCCACCCTTATTCGTAGTGGCCCAGGTTGACGGTATTGATGTCTTTCAACCTGTCAGTTCTCGGAAACATGTACATCGTATTTTTAAACTCAAGGTTCGGGGGAACATATCAACTTGAATTATTTCATTTTTAAGGCCTTATCGATGGCTTCCTGAATAATTTTATGGCAACATAACCCCAGTGGATTGTTTTCTTTACAATTAGAATCTTTCATAGCCCCAGTTATGGCATTCACTTCTTTTACTGTTTTTGCACCGTGTTTAATTACAGCCTCAATTACTTGTTCCTCCGTAACTTTACTACAATAGCATGCATACTTAGGATTTGCATCTTTTTTAAACCAGATAGGAACTCTAACTTGATCTTTTGAAAATTTGATTCCGTTATCCACGTTATAGTAGACAACATTACAATCTTCATTCATGCAAATCTTATATTGGTCTCCCTCAACGGCATTTCGATAATTGTCTGTTACTAAGTGTTCTACGGTCACCTTGCTAACGGAAACTCCTTCATTACTGCACACTGGACAATTATCCTTAGTTTGTTCTATTTTTTGTGTATTGCACCCACAGCAACATTCATTGTCAACTTTCATATTCTTAACCTCCATCTCTCATTATAATGTCTTTTTTAAACCCAGTAAAACCATCTCTAAATACTCCTGCCAATAATCACTATCGCCTTCCATGTCATGAAGCCAATAATACATAAATAAAATCTCGAGTTCCTGCTTTCTACCTTTAATAAAGGACTTTTTCGGCATTTGAGTATTCCGCTGATTTAGAGCCACGGGGATGCGGACGTTTTTTTGGACCTAAACGATCAATCCCAGACTCCTTCGATAATCTAACGGACTCATTCCACCAAGCGAAATCTTTATCCGCTTTTCAGCATACCAAATAATATATTTAT
Source organism: Acetobacterium sp. UBA5834 (assembly GCF_002435675.1). Lineage (NCBI taxonomy): Bacteria > Bacillati > Bacillota > Clostridia > Eubacteriales > Eubacteriaceae > Acetobacterium > Acetobacterium sp. UBA5834. The sequence continues at coordinate 2,660 of NZ_DJGY01000058.1, forward strand.
CCAACACCTCAATGAACTGATTGATTGAAACATCTGACCATGAATAGCCATAAAACATCTCATTTTTCAAACGACCGAAGAAACCTTCACAAGCAGAGTTATCTGGGGAACAACCTTTCCTCGACATAGATCGTTTTAGTCCGTTTCCTTCAATTCGTTCTATCCATCCCGGCCATCGATAATGGCAACCCCGATCAGAATGGACTATTGGCTTTTCATTAGTTTCAAGAATAGATATGGCTTCGTCAAGCATGGTATTTACAAGGTTTGCATCTGGTGTGGTTCCAATTGTCCAGCTTACAGGTAGTCCATCAAAACAATCTATTATTGGGGACAGATATATCTTTCCAGCCGGGATACGAAACTCGGTTATATCTGTAAGCCATTTAGTGTTTGGTTTATCTGTATGGAAGTTCCTTTCAATAACGTTAGCAACTTCAGGGCTTATTTCACCTCTATACGAATTATATTTTTTGTTTTGAACAGGATTTGCTATAAGTTGTTCTTCTTTCATTATTTTACGAACAACCTTTTCTGAAACTATGATACCCGATGTTTTTATTACCGAATGAATTCGTCGATAACCATAACGACCTTTTGCTTCATTAAAAACATTTTTAACATATGAACGTAAACCCTCGTATTTGTCATGGTTCATTGAATTAATCTGATAACAATAACTACTTTTGGCCATGTTCAAGATGTCAAGAAGATACTTTAGAATGTATCTATCTCGTAGGGCATTAATAATTATGGCCTTTTCGCGATTTGTTAGCGATGAAAGATTAATGCCCTGATCTTTTTTTATTACTTTTGCGGCTTCTTGTAGAATATCTTTTTCAAGTTTTAATCGGCGTATGTCTTTTTCAAGATCTTTTACTTGCTTTTCCAAAGAAGCTTTATCCTGTAACAAGTCTTTTGCTGAGACTTTGACATCTGCGACTTTGTTGCTCTTGGAGTTTACCGATTTCTTTGACATCGTTATTTTATTCTCCTTACCGAGCAGCTTGTCTTTCCAATGATATATTGTGTATGGATCAACCCCATATATTTTACTTAGTTCAGTAGGAGTATGCACGCCTGTGCAATAATCCTTTACTGCTTGTTCTTTTTGCTCTTGAGTACATCGTACCAAAGACTTTGATGCTTTACAACTCCATTTGCGTTTATTGTGAGCGACATCTTCGTTTAACCAGTCGCATAAAGTTGTTTTGCCAGGATATCCTAATGCTTTAATTGTGCGGCTGATACTTTTACCGTTTTTCAGATAATAATCTACTGCTTCTTGGCGTTGTTCTTTCGAATACTTGGAGTTATTTTGTTGGCTCAATCCATCTAATGTGCCATGTTTTTGATATTCTTTGTACCATATAGCCAACCGATTTCTAGATGGGTAACCCAACTCACGGATCACTGCCCTAGCATTATAATCGTATTCGATATAGAGCCTTATTACCTTCATACGGTCTTCATTTGAATACATTTGACATCCTCCTTAAAACTATTTAGTCCAGGATTATGTCCGCATCCCCGCCTGGTTTTTCCAGCCGAAATATTCAAACATATGCCACTGGCCCACCAGAAATATCTTTCCTATAGTTCCGAAGAATTTCAGACATGGGCACAATCAGTGGGTGAACAGACCAGCGCCATAACCAGGCTTTTTCTTGCTGCTGGGCGGGAACCGGAACAGGGTTACAAAGCCTGTGCAAGCCTGACAAAACTCGCCGACCGCTATGGTCATGAACGCCTTGAAAACGCTTGCCAGCGGGTACTTCTTTACAGTAGCTCACCGACAATTCGAAACATCAGCACCATTTTAAAAAATGGTCAGGATAAGATCAAAACGGGACGCGAGCCAAAAACAGAAGCTACACCGGAGTCATCCGGTAGTTATGGGATCACCCGTGGGGCCGCCTACTTCCAGAAAGGCGGTGAGCTGGAATGATTAATCAGTCAACGATCGCGGCATTAAGAGCGATGAAACTGACGGCCATGGCCGATGAACTGGAAGCCCAGTTTGCCGATCAGACCACCTACAGCCAGCTTGGCTTTGAAGACCGGCTGGGGCTTTTGGTAGATGCGGAGTGGAACCGCCGGAAGTCCAATAAACTGTTGCGCTTTATCCGGAATGCCCGCTTTGCAGAGCCTGGTGCCACCATTGAAGGGATTGAATACCATGACGACCGGAAGCTCGACAAAGCCCAGATTCTCCGGCTGGCCTCCTGTCAATATATCGAAGACGGCCATCACATCATTTTAAAAGGGGCTTCCGGGAATGGCAAAACCTACCTCAGCAATGCTCTGGGTAATGCCGCCTGCCGGAAATTCAAATCCGTCCGCTACATTCGGATGCCGGAACTGCTGGATGAGCTGAATGTTGCCAAGGGGTGTGGCACCTTCAGAAAGACCATCAAGTCATACCAGAAGGTTGAACTGCTGATTCTCGATGAATGGTTGATCCGCACCCTGGAACCACAGGAAGCCTATGATCTGCTTGAGATTGTCGAAACCCGCTGTAAGGAAGGTTCCATTATCTTCTGCACCCAATACGAAAGGGAAGGCTGGTATGAACGCATTAATCCCGATCCTGATAATGACAGCCCGATATCTGAAGCCATCATGGATCGCATCATTCACAATGCCTATGACATCCGGATTGGTGGCAAAATTTCGATGCGGGAACGGCACAGCTTCAAGGCTTCTTCCAGAAATGGTGCAAGCCATGGATGATCAAAATGATTTCTTTTGTTGCTGCGATTGCCGATACGAATTCTGTCAGTTGATTAATGAGCTGATCGAAGACATCAAACATTTGGAATCTGAAACCGTCAGAACCCGTTATGAACTGAGCCGTCATCTTCAATATCCTTATGATGAGTATCTCAGAAGTGACATTCTCTCCGATCTGGGCAGGCGATACAGTGATCATCCCGCTTATCAGGTCTATATTCAGTTATTATATAATAACCAGGATCCCATGGAAACCGATGAGTGGTGCGAACATATCTGTCGCCTCGCTAATGTCCACGATGATTCTGAGTATTAGCATTTAGTTACTACTGGTTCAGCTTCCGTGAGGGTGGATCTCACCCTCCGTGATGCTGGAGCGGAATGACCGTGCAAATGGAGTTTGCTGGTCGGAATATACATCTACTTGTCAGGGGTCGGTTCATATAGCAAAATACTGGCTTTTTGTAATATTGAGTTGGTGGAGGGTCGTATGTACGAAGTGCGCCTTCTTTATTTCGACCTCCCAATGGAGTGGAAACAGGTAATCATAAGGGTACCCCTTTCACCAGGAGCGTGGCGAAAGCCTGCATCTGATACCCCAAAAACATCCGTCAAAAGCCACAAATGTGCAAAAGCCTGCCCTTGAAAAAAGGGCAGGCTATGCGTGACTTCCGGTAGCCAGGCTATCATAACGCTTTTTGAAGCGTCTTAGATCCTACGGCTTTGCGTCCCCACCTTTAGGTGGGTTTGCCCTTGGCTTTGATATTCTATTTTTTAGTTATACTCACGATCCTTACTTAATGATTGATGCTGATATCCCTCTCTATCTTAATACTTATGATGTACCCCTTGATTTGCTTAATGGTAGGACAAAACGAGGGGTAGTTTCTGTAAGCAAAAGGACGAATCAAAGTCTGGTTTGCATTATATTGAAAAGTAATGGCATTTCATATTTTTTTCACATTCAATGCTCTGAAAGCATTTAATACCGCGATGATAGTCACGCCTACATCAGCGAATACTGCCTCCCACAAGGTAGCTAATCCCAAGGCACTCAAGACAAGAACAACTGCTTTTACGGAAAGAGAAAATCCAATGTTTTGATGTGCAATTTTCAGTGTCTTTTGTGAAATCTTTATTGCTGTAGCAATTTTAGAAGGCTCATCGGTCATAATGACAATGTCCGCAGCTTCAATGGCTGCATCAGAGCCCAAACCGCCCATTGCTATTCCGATGTCCGCACGGGCTAAAACAGGGGCATCATTGATTCCATCACCTACAAAAGCAAGCTTGCCTTTTGCTGATTTTTGTGAAAACAGTTCTTCCAGTTTTTCAACCTTATCTCCCGGTAACAATTCAGTATAAACTTTATCAAGTCCTAGATCCCTGGCAACTTTTGTACCAACGTTTTTGGTGTCGCCTGTCAACATAACTGTCTGTTTAATGTTAGCTTCCTTAAGATCTCTGATTGCCTGTGCCGAATCTGCTTTTACCTCATCGGCTATAATAATATAACCGGCATATACGTTATCAACTGCAACATGTACAACCGTACCAATCAGTTCACCTTTGTAATATGGGATATCCATCTTTTCCATGAGCCTGAAATTACCTGCTGAAACCTTCTTGCCATCTACTATTGCATTAACACCATGACCCGATATTTCTTCTACATCCGAAATGTGCCCATTGTCGATATCTTTGTTATAAGCACGTTTCAATGACAGCGAAATTGGATGATTGGAGTAGCTTTCTGCATAAGCAGTTAATTCCAACAACTCTTCTTTTGAAATTCCCTCTGCATGTACTTCCTGTACATTAAATACACCTTTTGTTAAGGTACCGGTTTTATCGAAAACAACAATTTCCGTCTGCGCCAACGCTTCCAGATAGTTGCTGCCTTTGACCAAGATTCCGCTTCTTGAAGCTCCGCCTATTCCACCGAAGAAACTTAATGGTATGGAGACAACAAGCGCACACGGGCAGGAAACCACAAGAAATGCTAATGCTCTGTAAACCCAGTCGCTAAAAGTCGCACCCTCTATAACAAGAGGCGGCACAATAGCTAAAATAGCAGCGATGATTACCACAACGGGAGTATAATATCTCGCAAACTTCGTAATAAATTGTTCCGAATTGGATTTTTTACTGCTGGCATTCTCGACTAAATCAAGAATCTTGCTGACGGTAGATTCTCCAAATTCCTTGGTAACTTCTGCCGTAATTACTCCGTTAATATTGATGCATCCGCTTAATATGTCACTGCCAACAGTTATTTCACGCGGTACAGACTCACCGGTAAGTGCCGAAGTATCGACCATAGAGTTTCCTTCTATAACCTTGCCGTCAAGAGGAATTTTCTCTCCGGCTTTAATTACGATAGTATCACCAATCTTTACTTCATCCGGGTCTGTTTTGACGAGTTCATCACCGCGTTTCACGTTCGCATAATCCGGGCGAATGTCCATCAAGCTTGCAATTGACTTTCTTGACTTATCAACAGCATAGCTTTGGAATGTTTCACCAACCAGATAAAATAACATAACTGCAACGCCTTCTGGATATTCGCCGATAAAGAATGCACCGATTGTAGCAACGCTCATAAGGAAGTTCTCGTCGAAGACCTTACCCTTGAGAATGTTTTTTATAGCCTTTAAAACCACATCTCCGCCAACAATAATATAACTGATAAGATATAACGCAAGCTCTAACAGCTCATTGTTTGTTTTTAAAATCATTGTAGCAGCGAAAATTATGCCGCCTGCAATAATTCGTTTTAACCGATTGTTCATAGCACTGCCTCCTCGTTAAGCCTTTTTCATAACAACGTCAGACTCAATTTTTTTAACAATTTTTTCTGTAGCTTCTATAATGACAGGCATTTTTTCATCTTCACCCTCGATAACAAGTTTTGTGGTCATAAAATTAACAGTAGCTTCCTTTACACCATCAAGCTCATTAATAGCCTTCTCCATTTTTGCTGCACAGTTTGCGCACTCTAAACCTTCAAGTCTAAATGTTTTTTTCATAATAATGAAACCTCCCAAATTTTTTTACATTATTCACTAATGTGTTCTAAGCCTTTTTCATCACCACGTCAGGCTCCGTTTTTTTTACAATTGCTTTTGCAGCTTCGATAATTTCAGCCATCTTATCGTCATCTGCCTCGATAACAAGTTTGGTAGTCATAAAATTAACAGTGGCGTTGCTCACGCCGTCAAGATTATTGATTGCTTTTTCCATTTTCGCAGCGCAGTTAGCACAGTCTAAGCCCTCTAATTTAAATGTTTTTTTCATGATAAAATCCTCCTATTATTTTTAATTATTCTACAATATGTTCTAAGCCTTTTTCGAAGATGTCTTTCACTTGTTTATCTGCGAGAGAATAAAAGACAATTTTACCCTCTTTCCTAAACTTAACAAGCTTCGCTTGTCTTAGCGATTGCAGCTGATGAGAAATGGCAGATTTAGTCATATTAAGGAGCACTGCCAAATCACAGACACACATTTCATTTGAGTCAAGCACCCACAAAATTTTAACTCTTGTGCTATCTCCAAGAACTTTGAAAAAATCAGCCAAATCATAAAGCTGGGATTCTTCAGGCATCTTTGATTTTACTATTTCCACAATATCTGAATGAATAACGCTACAATCGCATACACCTGTCTTATCTATCTTCTTATCCATACAAATTCCTCCCTCTATTCAAATTCAATTGAGCATGTATTCAATTATGTTTACAGTATAGTTGAATACATACTCAATTGTCAAGGTCTTTTTTTTAAAATTTAACTTAAATAAATATCTGAGTTAAACATTTTTTTGTATCGATTTATACTGGCTCTGAGCGGTACCATGCTGTTAGTGATTTCCTGAGCTG
>NZ_DJGY01000013.1:0-24750 GCF_002435675.1 Acetobacterium sp. UBA5834
AGTTCATCTCTCTGTTTCTATTTTAGCCGCATTCATCCTCGCGGATGTTTTGGCTGTTTTACAGGTTTTATGGTACTATTCTCTTTTCTATGACCGCCGTTCTGCAATCGTTTCCGACCGAAGAAGCTTTTCTATTATATCGTTGTTTCTTCATGTTGTCAAGCTGTTTTTTGAAATTCTTTTTTGTTCATTTCAATGTTTCAGCTGTGCCCGCTGCCTCACTCGAGACAACTTCATTAGTATACGCTCTTTTCACCATCCTGTCAACTGGTTTTTGAAAGTTTTTTCATTTCTTTTTGACACTACCGCATCGTGTTCATTCTGCGCTTGCATTCCCAATTAATAAAAACACATCCCCTAGAGTTGGGGACGTGTTTTTATAAAACTGCCATCTTCCAAATCGGCAAAGGCTTGTTTTAATTCTTCTTCGGTATTCATCACGATGGGACCGCCCCAGGCTACTGGTTCATTTAGCGGCGGTGCCGAAAATACTGCGAAACGAAGGGGCTTGTCATCGGCTGTTATTTCAATATATTCGCCCTCGCTAAACAACAGCGCCGATTTCTCTTTATATAAGGTTCCTGCCACCAAACCTTGTCCTTCAATTAAAAACGCGAATGCGGTTTCACCTTTGGGCGTTGGAATCCTAACTGATTTTTCCGGCTCAACGACCACATCTAAAATCATCGCCTGGATGTGATGGGGTTCTGCACCTTTTACACCTTCGTAGATTCCAGAGATAACCCCAACATTAAAACCATCCCCTTTATACAGAGGAATATTTTCTTTTCTGATTTCAAAATACTTGGGCTCCGTCATTTTTTCGGATCTGGGCAGATTCAACCATAACTGGAAGCCCAGCATTCTTTCACAAGCTTGAGGCATTTCCTGGTGGAGAATCCCGCTACCCCCGGTCATCCATTGCGAGCAGCCAGATTCGATGGCACCCTTGTTTCCCAGGCTGTCCTGATGTTCGATCAACCCTTCGACCAGATAGGTGACCGTTTCAATACCCCGGTGAGGGTGCATTGGAAAACCTTTGATGTAATCTGAAGGATTTTTCGAATCAAAGGAATCCAGCATCAGGAAGGGGTCAAATGCTTTTACGGTTGAATGAGACAAGACCCTCGTCAGATGAACTCCGGCCCCATCCACTGCACTTATACCCTGAACGACTTGCATGACTTTTCTTTCTTTCATATGAACGCCTTCTTTCTTCTTCTTTTTTGAACTTATGATTAGGATTATACCGTATGCAGCTTTATTTAAACCTGTTTGGGAAATAATTATTTGTCGCCAGATGGCTTGCAAAATACGCTCGTCACTAAACAGCCCTAAAAATTACTGCCGTCTAATGAAGCCGTGCAACTCCGTCGCAGCTCACGCTGCGCCTCCGTTAGGGACTTCGCCCCATAAAAAAATAGATGTATAACCATTGATTTTTAAGTAAACTTAAATCAATGATTATACATCTATTTTTTTGCACGGCTTCATTTTAAATGATCGTAGTTTCCTCGGGTTTGTTTAATCCTTATCGGATCAAACCCTCGTCAACTGCGTTCTTTTTTGCACCTTTGCTTCGCTCTGCTCAGCTGCATACCAAATTTTTACAAAATTTGGGCAAAAAATTCAAAAGTCCCGCAACGTCCTATCCTCCCAGGCAGTTACCCACCAAGTACTTTCGGCGCTGGAAGACTTTACTTCTGTGTTCGGTATGGGAACAGGTGTGGCCCTTCCGCCATCGTTACGAGACTATATCAGTTTACATCATGTATCATGGTTTGTCAAGCCCTTTTTAAATTTTAATCTTCCATCAATTCCTGGATCAACATTTGCGCTTTTACAACACTCTTTTCCACCTCATAGGAAGTGTCAGCTCTAAAAATACACTGCGTTAGCCCCGAATCATTCTGATAGGTAACCACCAGTTTGTTTTTCGATGCTTTTTCATGATCCGTTTTATCTTTTTTGAGTTCATCTTTGAAGCAGGTCTCCCGCCAGGCCTGATTTTTTACAATATCCCATGTCGAAGCAATGGTGACGGATTTTATCTCCAAAAACGGAATACTAAATTTGGGACCCATTACGGCAAAGTCAATGCCAGCTTGGTGAATTTCAAGGGTTCCTTTCAGAGGCTTTTCAAATTCCTGGTAACCCCCCAGATAACTGGCCATCATCGACATTTTTAAAGCTGTGGCGTTTTTATCCCAGAAAAAAAGCTTGCTTTTCGGTTTGGAGCGCTGATCGTTTCTGGTGCTATCCGGCTTCCGATGCTGATTCGCTATGTTCTCTTCATTAAGATAGCCGAACATGGAGTTGATATTTTTTTTATTTGCACCACGATCATTCATCACCACATTTGAAATCAGTTCTGACCGGACGCACACTTCGGTCATCTGGTCACCCGCCGATTGCAGCTTAATGGTAATCCGCTGGCCATTGGCAGCAAAAACGATTTTTGTGTGGAGAACAAGCAGGCTTTCTTCTTTGTCTACGATATGGTTCTTCAATTCATATTTACCGGTGTCAAAAGCTAACAAACGCTCTTCACACTGGTCTTTAGATTGCTCAATGATTCGGGTTTCTTCACTGTGTTTTCCCATAAAGTCTCTCTCCCATCATCATATTCCAGATTCTGCTTTGTTGTGTCATTTTTAGTATTTATTTGCCGATGATTTTTTCCAGCAGGTCGATGAGCTTTTCTTCACAGCTTCCAATTGTAAACGGATCTGTTTTTAAAAAATCAAAATACGTTTTTGAACGGGCCACGGTAATCATCTGAGCCTGTTTGACCAGATCTGCAAAAATGCGGTTTTGATTAAGATCCAGCTCAAAATTTTCCGGACTCAAAAAATAGTCCAGATCAATATCAAGAATCAACGCCTCGTTACTGATTTTTTTAAGCGGCAGTCCAATATTTTTAAACATGTCATCTTTAAGGCTCCCAAACTGGTTTTCCGGAACCAGATAGTGATGTCCCTGTGAATAAACATGTTTTTCCATACAATTGATCATATGGTAATTGCTCAGATAGCCCAATTCCATGGCTGTATTGATATGCTCATCATTACGCATCTGATCCATCGTCATTTCGACACTGTTTAAATTAAGCGGCTCCAGGGCAGACAACATTCTATTCTGAAATTTTTTCACCAGCTCGGTTTCCCGCTCGGGATCAATGGCCATGGCTTTTTGATAAGCCCATAGCCAAAACGGCGGGTTGGTATCGGGATGATAATCAATACTAACCAGAACCAGCGGCTGTTTTTGGATTTGAAATAAACGCCCCCAGATCAGCAGCACATATTGATGGTCATCCACCACCCAAATCTCTTTGCCGCCGATGTTCAGGCCCCGGGGCTTTAAATTGCAGTGACTTGTATCAACAGCGTTTTCTGTCCCGTCGCTAATCATCTCGTCATTAGTCAATATAGGAACGGATTCGCAATTCTGCCCCAACCGACTGACTAATCCGACGACATGCTTCCTGATCCTCGATCGGAAGGATATCGACAATGGTTAACACCACCTTGGTATATCTTCCTGCTAGTCGCGCAAACTCCAACAATTCTTCATAGGCATCTTCAAAAACCGGACGGCATAATTCATCATATTCTTTTTTATTCTTTGCATTTAAGCTGATCGATACCACGTCAATCGCATCCTTTAAAAGCGGTGTCATATCTTTTTTATAGATCAGGTTTCCATGGCCATTGGTATTGAGTCGAATAGGAATGGAATGAACCTTTTTCACTTCCTTGGCGATGGCACAAATTTCATCGAGACGATAGGTTGGCTCACCATATCCACAAAAAACCAGCTCATCATATTGATCCAGATCCCGCCTTAAGATATCTGCTTGTATTTCTTCTTGCGTCGGTTCGATCTCCAACCAGAGATCATCAACGCCATTAATTGTCGGTTCATCTTTTCTTACGCAAAACGTACAGGCATTGCTACATCGATTCGTTATGTTCACATATAAAGATTTCCCTAATTCATAGGTAATCGTCATTTTATTTTCCTCCAGAGATTTGTATATCTTTCGTTTTCGCACGTATCCATCCTCGTCATAAACACCTATGGGACGTTGGAATCGGTGGGTAAATTATTTTTCCACATATTGCTTTCAAACAAATCTTATAAAAAGTTATCAACATTTTACCATATTTAACCATGATGTCACGTAAAAACATGATTTTCTATGAATATCTCTAATTATTCCTCTTGTCATTGGGAAATATTTAAGATTTCCTGATGTTTATACAACCCCAAACTACTTTTCTTACTCAGTAAAAAAGCACATTTTCCAATCAACATAATTGGTAAACATGCTTCCTGTGCGTCTCTATTTGGTTTCGTTTCTTTAGAATACCGGTCCCACCAGTTTTAAGTCACAGCCTTCACATTCCCAGTCAAGCCCTAGGCCGTTCATTTTACCGCCGCATTGAGGACAAATCCCCGTACCGCTTTTGGGGTAGGTATATTCAGTCAGTTCCATTTCAACTATTTCCACCACATCAGTCTCAGGTTGTTTTCTAAATTTCTCAATGGTTTTTCGTGACATTTAACTTTCTCCTTTGTATTCGATTAATAATCCTTTTTTCATTATAGACCATCCCTGCTGCCCTTACAAATGATTTATAGGAAAAAATAACGGCCACTTTAAGGATTAATCCCGCTTATCGGTTAATAATACCGTTTGCCATTGTTCTTCTTTGAAGCCGATCAGGACGGCATCGGCCAAAATAACCAATGGTCGCTTGACCAGCATCCCATTAGTAGCCAGTACTTCAGCCATCTGATCGGGCGTCATGGTTTTCACCTTGTCCTTTAAGCCCAGTTCCCGATAAACCAGGCCACTGGTATTAAAAAACTTTTTGGCATCACCCGGATATAACTTCATCCATGCCAGCAGTTCATCTTTTCGGGGATGTTCCTCGACAATGTGCCGCTCTTCCACATCAATCCGATTTTCGGCCAAAAACTTTTTTGCCTTCTGGCAGGTTGAACATTTAGGATAGCATAAAAATAGTGGTTTCATCATTGATCTCCGTTCTTATCAACTGTCTATTTAAACTTCTGCACCCGGTCATTGGCAACACCATTCGGCAAGGTAACTTCCAGCAGTTTTTTACCGGTGTTGAAGTCTATTTCCGAAATCGCCACGTTACCATCTTTGAGCAACCCCCATCCGATGGTGTATACTTCAATATTATCACCAATTTTTTGAGCACTACCATAAGCAAGGGTCGTTTTTCCTGGTATCTTGTATTCCTGATAGCTCAAAATCTTCTTGTTGACTTCATCCAGTTTTATTTTGAGCACTCTCGTTTGACCCGTACTTGTCGCATTGTCAAACACTGTTAATTCATCTTCGGCGGTGATGGCGATATCCGTTTGACCCGATGTTTTTTGTTCCGGCGACATCCCAAATTCATCACCATTTCCCGATAACTTCCAGATTACATCCCGGGTTTCCCGATCAATTTTCATGATGGTGTTCATGTTTCCAAAAGAAACAATCAGATTGTTATCTGCCGGATCTATAATCATCCGATTGAACCCGGCATAATCCGGACTCTGGCTGGTGGTATTGCTGTAATCATGGTCGTTGACACTAAGACCATAAAATTCCGGATGGGAATCCGTGGTAAACTCAAAAACGACCTGATTATCTTTGACTTCCTGAATCAGATTTCGCACTACCTTTGATCCCATGGTATTGGCACCCAGACCATCTGGCACATTTTGAACCAATACTAATTGAGATGCTTCCACAATATAATGGTTATCCGCAATCAGAATAAAATCCCGACCATCCACCGGGTCGCCTTCATTTGTCAATTCACTTTGAGCCAGGGTAATGGTGTCAATTTCCTGATAGCGATCATCCAGGATCACCCGTTCTCCCACCGCATAACCGATTCCATTGCTGTCACCATATACCCGTTGGTAGCTGTAGCGAATGGTACCATTTTCCAAAACATGTTTCTTGAAATCCCGATAGGATTCACCCTTAGCTTGCTCCGGGGATTTGGCGATGTAAAAAACCACCTCACCCTTTTCATTCAGTTCGTATAGCGCTGCCCCCCCGGTTGCGACCGCAGCAAAGTAATTTCCATCATAACTACTTGTTCCGGCGGGAATAATTTCGGGTAGCTGGGATGACAGGGTTCTTAAATAAATCACCCGCTCGTCCTTTTCATTGCCCACCTGAATCTTGATGAGGTCGCCTGAAGAAAGCTGATCCAATTTTAAATCCATGGTTGTGCCCGCACCGATGCCCTTTCCGTCTATTTTAACGGTGGCACCTACCTCGTTGATTAATTTTATTTTATTTTCAGTGACACTACTTAAGCTGACCGCGTCGTACACTGCATCGTTTTCGGAAAGGGGCAGTTCCACATTAAAACCGTTGATTTCAAAGCTCAGCGTTTTGTCTGACATCAGAGTATTATCCCGCCCTGCGTAGGCCAGGGTAAAGCTGACTAAAATAATCAGTAGCACCGCTGCGCTTACTGATGCAATAAGAAATTTACTTGAATTATCCATAAATTCATCTCCTTCTGATCCCCAATCATTTCATATGCCGTTTTTGTTAAAATACGCCTTTGTATTATAAGCATGCGAATGATTCTATCACACCTATTTTAAATTTTCATGTGATCTTGTTTGACATTTTAAATAGACTCACCATCCATTCATCAGACTATTGTAACGCATTCCCACAAAAAGGTAAAGGCCTGGTCGTTTCGTGATCGTACTGGCATAAAAAATCCCCACCTTGATTAAAAGATGGGGTGATTGCCTTTTTAATATGGTCAACAAATAATATCTGCCAGCTCATCCACATTGATGTTATAAAACCCCTGCTTAATATCACCTTGTGCGATGGCTTTTTTAATGCTTTCTTTTTCATAATCAGCGCCAATCAGAGCATTACTCAGAACCGAAATGTCCATGGTTCCAAAAAAATCACCATAGATATGACAATCGGTTATCTTTCCCTTATTGACATCCAATTTAAATTCCATTTTTCCGCCATCAAATCGACCGGTCTTGGTGATGTTGAACTTCGGGGATTTGCCATAGTTCCATTCCCAGCTGGCAAACTTTTCTTTGGCAATGGCCTTGATTCGGGCCAGATCGGTATCCGTCAGTTGATAGTGCTCTTTTGATCCTTGCATAATGCTGTCGACCATCAATTTTTTGAAGGTATCCGTATCAATCGGTTTTGTTAAATGATCAGAGATATTCGTTACCCGCTCCTTCACCGACTTGATCCCTTTGGAGATAATTTTATAATCATCTACCGTCAAACATTTGACCATCTGTTCAAAATCGGTACTGAATAGCAGTGAGCCATGATGCAGGGTATAACCATTTAACATGCACTGAGCATTGCCAGAAAACTTTTTACCCTGAATAACCAGATCGTTGCGACTATTGAATTCAGCCGGAACATCCAGTTTTTTTAAGCCCTCAATTACCGGGCTGATATATTTGCTAAAATCGATCGTGTCAGACTGACCACGGGTGATAAAACTAAACTGCCAACCTCCCATATCTGTATAAATGGTTCCGCCGCCAGTAATGCGACGCACGACCTTGATCCCATTTTCTTTGGCATAGTTCTGGTTGATTTCTTCGATGGTATTCTGGTACTTACCAACCATCAGGGTTGGTTCGGTTCGCCAGAAAATAAAAATCTGATCCTCCGGCAGATTTTTCTCGGTAATCAGGTAATACTCCAATGCAAAATTAAAAAAAGGATCCGTGGAATCATTTTCAATATAAATCATTGTTTTTCCCTTCCTTAAGTGCCTCTTCTGCCCGATAGGAACTGCGCACCAGAGGACTGCTGGCAACATAGTGGAAGCCCTTGGCTTCGCCAATTTTCTTGTACTGCGCAAACTTTTCCGGAATTACATAAGCCTTAACCTCAAGATGTTGCGGTGATGGCTGCAAATATTGACCAATGGTAAAAATATCGCAGCCGACTTTCAGGCAGTCATCCATGACCTGGTAAACCTGTTCATCGGTCTCTCCCAGGCCCACCATTATCCCGGTTTTTGTTTTGATATGAGGCGCCTGTTTTTTGACATACTCAAGCACCGCCATCGATCGGTCATAGTCCGCTTCCGGCCGAACCACCGAATAAAGTTCCCGGACCGTCTCCACATTATGGTTAATCACATCCGGATTGGCGGCAATAATACGATCCAGGTCCCTCTGTACGCCTTGGAGGTCGGGGATCAGCACCTCAATCGAAACCCCGGGGTTAAGCTCCCGAACCGCCCTGATGGTATCGGCAAAATGTCCGGCGCCACCATCTTTAAGATCATCCCGGGTGACACTGGTGATCACCACATGATTTAAGTCGAGTTCCTTAACTGCTTCAGCCAAATGCTGAGGCTCTTTGGGATCAACCGGTTCCACCGCTCCACTGGTTACATTACAGAACCGGCAGTTGCGGGTGCAGGTTCTCCCCAGGATCATAAAGGTAGCCGTCTTTTTTTTATAACATTCTCCCAGATTCGGACAATTGGCTTCCTTACAAACGGTATTGAGTTTCAGTTTAGCCATCAGCCCATTCACTTCTTCGACAGCCGCTTTATTATAGCTGACCTTTAACCATTCTGGTTTCTTTTTCATTTTATCCCCTGATCAATCGCAATTGATAACCGCAATTATTTCATCGGCTTTAATTTCATCGCCCTCTTCAAAAAAAACTGCTTCCAGAACACCGGATTCCATGCTTTCAACCTCGCTGACAACCTTGTCCATTTCAATTTCGAAAAGCACCTCACCCTTTTTAACCACCTCTCCCACTTCTTTGTTCCAGGACGCCAAGACTCCCGATTCCATTTGTTCACTTAATTTTGGCATTTGAATATTTTTTTTCACACCATTTCTCCTTTTTATTTTTTGTTCTTGTGAAAACTAAACGCAGAGTCATCATTGCTTTTGTTTCGCAGTTACCCCTATTTCACAAAATATTTAGTTAGATTATCTATCTTTTTGGGGATTGCCCGCCCACCTCGTTTCTTCCCGGCAAAGCGATCATCGCTGTCGGTATGGACGCTGTCAAAAACCGGCCTGTTCGTGTCGATTACTTAATTTCAGGCTTGCCGCATATCTGACATCCCGGATTGACTTAATTTTACCTGAGGTTTGCCTGATCGTCTACTTTAATTTATTCATCTTTCTGACCTTTTAAGAAACCCCGCCGCCAATTTAAAATTACCTAAAATCAATAAGGCCAGTGTTTGGCAATAATCGTCACCGCTCAACACAGGCCTATTTTTGCTTTATGCTTGGATTCAATTGATTAACCCGTCACCACATCCCGCCGTTTTAACCAAGTGATGGCAAATAGACAAAACCCCGATGTAAAAATAGCGCAGGCAACCAGAAAGGCAATTTCACCCACCGCCATCGGTGCCGCCGGATCATTGGCCCGCATCCCTAGGGTGATCAGCGCATAGGGAAAGTAGAGCCCATAGCCTTGCGATAGTAGTGCCAACCCGGCGATCCCGCCCATCAGAGCAATTCCCACCGGCACCGCAAAGCTGCGAATCACCAATGATAAACTCAGCTGTAAAGCGCATACCACCATGCCACCCAAGGCACCAAATAACAGCCAGAGCGGTAATTCCGGGGGAATCGGATCCGAAAGCCCCGCTAATAATCCCGAAAAGATAAACAAGAGTCCCATCCAGATCTGGGTCAAAATCACCATTAACCAACCCATTATCAGTTTTGCCATAAATAGCTGTGTTATCGGAACCGGGGCAGTCAATACCGCATTCCAATTATGATTGGCATGCTCCAGCCGAAACAGATAGGACGCATAAATCCCAATCAATACCGGTAAGAAAAAATAACAGGCAAACAGGGTATGCTGGGTCCACAGGCTGTACCACTTATTTTCCAGCATGCTCAGGTTGTTGAGATAATTGAAGGTTCCCATAAAGGCCGGAATAATGGGAATCAGTAAAAAAGCCAGCCACATCGGACTGTGTCGCATCTTGATCATTTCCGCTTGTAAAGCCCGTATTAACATCGCTCAGACCTCCCTTCTGACAAATAACATCTGGCCGATGCCATAAATCAGCCCAAAGAAAACCAAAATCAGGCCGAGCCCCGGCCAATCAATGGCCTTCCAATAAAAATCAGTGGCTCGGGTGATCGGATCCCAATTCATGCCAACCTGCATCAACACCCCGTAATAGCTCCACAGAACCAGTTTTTGAAATCCCTGGGGGAAAAACATGCTAAACAGACCAATAAATCCACCAATTAGTCCCAATGTCATCGGCACCATCTGATTGGCAACGAGCATTGAGACCCCCTGTTGAAAGACATAGATAGTCAGACTCACCATCAGGGTAAACAACAGATACCCAACCAGCGCCCCCCAAGGCACTGGCCCACCAAAATGCAGAACGACGCCCATGCCGATCATAATCGCCAGCTGGCCCAAGGCGGCACCCAGCATATAGATACTGCCCCAAATAAACTTAGCCGCAAAGATCCGCTTGGTCGGAATAATGGTTTCCAACAGCTTAAAGGTTTGACCCTTATGCTCCACATCGCTAAGACGAGAAGCCAACACTGCGGCGATCACCGGCATGATGATGCAGTTAAGCATCGGAAACTGGTAGAGAAAAAATAGCCAGCCCTGGGCCAGATCATTGGCATCCTTGTTGGAAATAGCCCAGCCCGCCCAGAGCAGCTGAACCGCCATCATTATCGCCACCACCAGCCAGATCTTGCGGCCCTTTGCTTTTAAAACCTCCATCCAAATTGCGGCGCTCATAAGCTCACCGCCGTTCCAGTCAACTCCAGGAAAATATCCTCCAGGCTTTTTTTACGTTCTTCAATCCGAACTAAACCAATATTATTCTGTCCCAGTGCTTTGCTGATTTCAGCCATCCGCGTATCTCTCATCTGCGGGATAATCAGATAATCGTCCTCGGCTTCCCAGGTCACGCCGTTTTGACTGAGGAATGCTTTGGTTACCTCATTATTTAAGGTGCGCACTGCCAAATGCTGTTTGCTGTACTGATGGAGTTTGGTCAGGCTGTCCTGATAAACCAGCTCGCCTTCCCGAATGATTCCCACCCGGGTGGCCAGCTGATCAACTTCACTTAAGAGGTGGCTGGAGACCACCACCGTCATCCCGAATTTTTGCGGCAGCGACTGAATCAGCTCCCGCATTTCCGAAATCCCGGCCGGATCCAACCCATTGGTGGGTTCATCCAGAATCAGCAGTTTGGGATAACCCAACAGGGCACTGGCCAACCCCAGTCGCTGTTTCATTCCCAGTGAATACTGGCTGACTTTTTTGTGCTGCTGGTTCTCCAGCCGGACAATTTTTAAAACGTCAGCAATGTTCTGTTTGGGTACCCCCCGCAGGGTTTGAAAGATCCGCAGGTTTTCTGCTCCGGTTAAATGACCGTAATAGCTGGGCGATTCAATCAACGAACCGACATGCTTAAGATTTTCCAGCCGGTTTTTGCTGTTGACCCGTTTTCCAAAAACGGTGATCGCCCCCGCCGTGGGCTTGGTCAAGCCCAGAATCATTTTAAGCGTCGTTGATTTCCCGGCGCCATTGGGCCCCAGAAACCCATAAATCGCCCCTTCCGGAACCGACAGATCCACATCTTTGACCCGATAAACATTGCCATATTGTTTGCTGAGCCCCTCCGTCTCGATAATATTGTTCATAATATGCACTCCTTCTTTTTGTATACCGTTATGATAGCCGATGAACCTTACGGCGGATTGTCCCCGGCCTTACGTTTACCTTAATTTTAAGGTCATCCACTAACAGCAACTATTTTTTCAGGTATAATAACGAAGAGGTGATTCGGATGAAAACAATCTTTGACGCAAAACTTCTGGTTGTCGATGACGAACCGGAAATTATTATTCTATTAAATACAATCCTCCATCAGGCGGGCTTTGCTCGGGTGCTCAGCGCCGAAAACTGCCAGCAGGCCCGGGCACTTTTTGCTTTGGAAAAGCCCGATGGGGCGATTCTCGATGTAACCCTGCCAGATGGCGACGGGTTTTCGCTGATGCAGGAGCTGCGGCTGCAATCAAATGTGCCAATGCTTTTTTTGTCGGCCCGGGATGAGGATGAAAATCGACTTCTGGGATTGGGACTGGGTGCCGATGACTATATTACTAAACCCTTTTTGCCCCGGGAACTGGTGCTGCGTTTAAGCGGAATCCTGCGGCGGGTTTACCAGCCGCGACAGGCTCAGCCAACGGCAGAGGAATGTCTGGTACTGGGAACGGTGACCGTCAATTTTAACAGCGGCGTCGTGAAGACCAGCGAGGGTGAGAAAAACCTGACCGCCAAAGAGCATGCCCTACTGAAAAAGCTCTGGGAAAATCAGGGCCATATCGTCACGGCTGACAGCCTCTGTCGCAGCGCCTGGGATGATGATCTCTATGGCTACGAAAATACTCTGATGGTTCACATCCGGCGGCTCCGGGAAAAAATCGAGGTGGATCCCTCCCAACCCCAATACCTGTTGACCGTTCGGGGTATGGGTTATAAACTGGCCAGGGAAAACAAGCAATGAAGAGTCTGCGAAAAATCATCACCCGTTCGATACTGCTGACCGCTGCCATTGCGTTGCTTCTGGTGGCCATCAATATGGCTTTTACCACCAACTGGATGTTTAAATACTCCGGCAGTCAGCCCCTTAAATACGCCATTGCCGATATTTCCGATGGCCTCTCAAGCGTCGATGGAACTTATACACTTAATGCCACTGCCACAGCCCAGATCGATAAGCAATATGCCTGGGCGATGTTGATTAACCGGGATGGTCAGGTGATCTGGGATAAAAACCTGCCCGGAGATATTCCCCGGCACTACACCCTTACCGATGTGGCCTCCTTCAGCCGTTGGTATCTTAACGACTATCCGGTCTCGGTTTGGGAGCATCCCGACGGTTTACTGGTTTTAGGCGACCCCAAAAACAGCATCTGGAAATATAATATCACCTCCACCGAAGATACCATTGCCCATGTCCCTGGTTTACTGACCGGTTTTTTGATCTTGAACGTGCTGTCGGCCCTGGTGCTGGCCTTGTTTCTGGGACTGTGGCTCTACCACAAGCTAAAACCCCTGTATAACGGCATTACCGCCCTACAAAAAAAAGAACCCCTGTCACTGCCCACCGGCGGTGTCACCGGGGAAGTGTCAAGGATTCTTAATGAAACTTCAGTCATTCTCAGCCAGCAGGAACAACAACTGGCTCACCGGGATCAGGCCCGAACGGAATGGATTGCCGGGGTTTCCCACGATATCCGCACGCCGCTGTCGATGGTGATGGGCTACGCCAGCGAACTGGAAAGCAACCCCAGCCTCCCCGCCACCGAACAAAATCAGGCCCGGATTATCCGTCAACAGAGTCAACGGATCAAGTCCCTGATCAGCGATTTAAACCTGGCCTCCAAACTGGAGTACCATGCCCAACCGATGGAACTGGCTCCGATTTCACCCGCTGCCCTAATCCGGGGCGTAGCGGTGGATTTCATCAATGACGGTCTCCCCGAGCCCTATTCACTTTCCGTCGATGTGCCCGAGGAAGCCAATGGTCCCATCTTACTGTGTGACCAGGCCCTGATTCGTCGGGCTCTGACCAACCTGATTGACAACAGCATCCGTCACAATCCCAGGGGCTGTGCGATTAAACTGTCGGTGACCAAATCAACAGATGGGTTAGTGCTTAAAGTCAGTGACAACGGCAAAGGCTATCCCCCTGAGCTTATTAAAAATTCAGGGGGATTGGATGAATCGCCGTTACTCGGAAACCACGGCTTGGGACTGATCATTGTTCGCCGAATCATGAAAATCCATGGTGGGAACATTGTTTTTGAGAATTTGCCCCAACAGGGCTGTGCGACTTCTCTTCTTTTTAGCACTTAATCCCGATCCTGTCTTTATGACTATGCTACTCAATCCAGCGGCTTTTACACAAATTACTTTGTGAGCATCCCTTGCGCAATCACCGGGGCCAGACGTTTAGCCAGCAGCACACTAATGGCAATCTTAATCAGATCGCCTGGCAGGGTCATCACAAAGCCGGTCATCATCAGCGTGGCGGCCCCCACCGGAGTGTTGAGGTAGTAATTGGCAATGATATAATACCAGGTTAGCCCCAGGGCGTAGATCACAGCCGTTCCGGCCAGGGCAGCAATGACCATCGGCAGGGTTTCGTTGTTGGTGTTCTTTTCTGCCAGCCAACCGGTGACAAAGGCCCCCAGGGCAAAACCGACAATATAGCCAAAGCTTGGTTTTAAGACATACATCAGCCCACCGCCGCCGGAAAATACCGGCAGACCAACCAGGCCTAGAAAAATATAAACCAGCACGGCAATCAGGCCGCCCCGGGAGCCCAGCAGCAATCCCGCCAGAATCACAAACAAAGTCTGCAGCGTAAAGGGGATTCCCGGTAGCGGCACTTTAATCATCGCCCCGACCACGATCAAAGCGGAAAACAATCCGCAAAGTACTAACATTCTTACATTAATTGTATTTTTTTCTAGCATTTATTCCATCCTTTATTCTAATTTTCTGATACTGATTTCCCCGGTGTTCAGGGTTTCTGTCTGTCCAAATTGATTTTTAATCATTAATCCACCTTCGTCGCTGATATCCAGGGCAGTTGCCACTTCCCACTCATTGTTCCGGAAAACCTTAATCTGTTTTCCTAAAACCATGGAATGGGTTTTATATTCTGCCAGGAAATCCCGGTTGGTTAAATCTTCACAGATACTCAGCACCTCATTGATAATTTCCGCTGCCAGCCGGTTACGGGTCAGGGCATCGGGTTTTTCATTAAATAGTGTCCCGACAATGTCTTCCAGTTCCTTAGGCAGAGCCGCTTCCGGCTGCTTGAAATTGAGGCCGATGCCGATGATCACAAACTCGAACTGTCCGTTCTCAAAGTTGGTCACAGCCTCAGTGAGAATCCCAACAATTTTCCGGTCTCCCCGGTAAATATCATTAACCCACTTAATCTGGGTCTCGATCCCCGTCACTTTTTTAATGGCCCGGCAAACCCCTACCGATGCCCCGGTAGTTAACAGCACGGCATCCTGGGCGGCCACCTCGGGGCGCAGCACCAGACTTAAATAAATCCCGCTTTTTGGCGGTGAGTAAAAAGAACGGCCCATTCGGCCCCGCCCCTGGGTTTGCTCTTCAGCGATAATAACAGTTCCCGTTTTCGCCCCTTCCAGAGCCAATTTCTTGGCTTCCTGATTGGTGGAACCAATGGTTTTGTAGACTATCAGCTCAAGCTCCTGATTGGTTGGGAACAGCCAGGGCTGGATTCCTTCCGTCGACATCAGATCCGACTCACTTTTTAACCGGTAGCCCTTGTTGGTGGTGGACTCAATCTCGTAGCCTTCTTCTTTTAAACTCTTAATGGCCTTCCAGATGGCCGACCGGGAGACGTTCATGGTGCTGGCCAGCACTTCTCCAGATAAATAGTTTTCTCTATTTTCTTCCAAGGTTTTTAATAGTTTTAATTTTGTCGACATTTGATCACCTCTGGGGTTATTCTAAACAAAAAAAAAGTTATTGTCAACCATTTTTAACCGATTGGTTGACAATAACTCTCGCCATTGCTTTTTTCTATTTTACTGAGCCAATACTGCCAGGGCCTTGACAATAATCTCAAAGTTTTTTTCCAGACTCTCAATGCTCCAGAACTCATCGGTTTGATGGCAGGTGTTGACCTCACCAGGAAAGCCTCCGCCAAATGCCACGGAGTTTTCAAAGGCCCGGGCATAGGTACCGCCGCCGGAAACCATCGGTTCGGCCATATCCCCGGTACATTCCTGATAGACCTGCTGCAGGGTGGTTACCAGAAAGCTGTCTTTATCGACATGGAGGGGTTTGACATCGTGATCCATTTCCAAACAAAAGCCCAGATCAGCTGTCGCTTTTTTTATCGCCGCAACAACATCACTGCTTTTTAGCGTCACCGGATAGCGGATATCACAGCGCAACACGGCCTTGTTTTCGTCGACTTGAACAATGGCGGGGTTTAAGGTCAGCGCTCCCGATACTGAATCCGATAGATCAATCCCAAACCCGGTTGTGGTAGCCCGCTCCAAGAGCGTAAGGATTGGATGGGTGATCCCTTCTGCCGTCAGTATTGCTGCCAGCTTCAGGATGGCATTCTCCCCTTTTTCCGGCTCCATGGCATGAGCCGATTTTCCTTTGGCTTCAAAAGTCCGGCCATTAAAAACGGCCTGGGCCGCATCCGGCACCGAATTGATCTGGCTGCCGCCGCTAAAGACAAGGGCCGGGGTCTGGTAATCCAGTTCTTTTTCCAGAATAATATTCATGATGCCTTTTTCGGCAAAGATGGCCGGATAGCCGGAATCCGGTGAAAACGAGTAGACCGGGACTTCTTCGGTCTGTTTATAGCGGTTCATACAGGCCCAGTTACCGCCTTCTTCATCGCCACCGATAATCAGGCGCACCCGTTTACCAAGCGAAACCTTGGCTTCTTTTAACTCTTTCAGCGCATAAAGCGAAACCATCGTCAGGCCCTTGTCATCCAGCACCCCCCGACCATAAATGGTGTCGCCGTCAATGGTCAAGTCAAAGGGGGGGACGGTCCAATCTTCTCCTACCGCCACCGTATCGATGTGGGTGGTCACGGCCACCAGTTCCGCCCCTTGGCCAAACTCTACATAACCGCAGTAGCCATCGCAGTTTTTGGTGCGCATGCCAAAGCTTTGGCCCCGTAAAAGGACAAAGTTCAGCGCTTCGTTGATGCCAATTCCCAGGGGGGCTTCGTCGGTTATTTCACCGGCATCGCCATTAACCGTCTTAATCTGCAGCAGCGTTTTTAGATCCTGCAATAAGGCCACGGTATCTAATTCTGGTTCTGTCGCCACTTTTTTGTCAGTCAGATATTCAAAGCGCCGGACGATTTTTCCATCCTTTTCCAGGATTTCGTTCCACATCGCTGCCGGACGCACCCACAAACCGCCTTCACCATATAATGGCCGGTAAACCACCATGGCTTCTTGCGTTTCGCTATGGGTAGCCAGACCGATAACCTCATATTCATTGCCCTTGTAATGCCGATAACGGCCCAGAGGGATCTTTTTTTTCGTTAGTATTTTACTCATTTTTATTCTTCCTTCTTTTCATCAGTCGTGCTATTATATACAAAGAAGCTTAAGAAAGTGATGTTTTTCTTAAGCTTTCTCTTTAAAATCATAAACGAAAAGGAGATTATTATGAAAACGAGACAGGAAATAAAAGCCCTAGCCAAGCAGAGCTTTTCCGAAAATTATTGGGTCTGCGTCGGCGCAACTGTGCTGGCATTTGTGGTGATTGGTGCTGCTTCCGGAGTCACATCCTTCGTTGGCGGCCTGGGTGGTCTGATTGTCTGGGCGCCGATGATGGTTGGTCTGCAATTTTTCTCACTGTGGATTTACCGTGGCGAACTCCCCGCTCCCACCATTGAAGACATGTTTAAAACCGGCTTTTCGGATTTTGGTCGAAAACTGGGGGGAATGCTGTGGATGGAATTATTTATTTTTCTCTGGTCCCTGCTTTTTGTGGTACCCGGTATTATCAAGGCAATTGCCTATTCATTCACCCCTTATATTTTAGCCGAATACCCTAATGTCCCAGCCACCGAAGCCGTTAAAATTTCCATGCGGATAACCCAGGGCCACAAAGGCGAAATTTTTATGATGTCACTAAGCTTCCTGGGCTGGTTTTTACTAAACGGATTAACCTTTGGAATTCTTGGCATTTTTTATGTAAATCCCTACTTCTATGTAGCCATCGCCGGACAATATCAGGATCTCAAGGAACTGGCCCTGCAAAATGGCGTGGTCACCCTTGACGAATTAGCTTAGGTTTAATCTAAAACAGGGAGCCCAAAAATCGGCTCCCTGTTTTTTTAGTTTGTTATTTCGTTGATCAGATTGACCATTTCAATGGCCGTCAAGGCACAGTCATAGCCTTTATTGCCGGCCTTGGTGCCAGCCCGTTCGATGGCCTGTTCAATGTTTTCAGTTGTCAACACACCAAAGATCACCGGTATTTCTGACTGCAGAGAGACATGAGCCACTCCCTTTGACACCTCGCTGCAGACATAATCATAATGGGTGGTGGAACCGCGTATCACAGCCCCGAGACAGATGATGGCATCATATTTTTTCAGCTTGGCCATTTTAGCCGCAATCAAGGGAATTTCAAAGGCACCCGGCACCCAGGCCACATCAATGTCTTCTTCCTTCACATCGTGACGCTTCAAGCCATCAATCGCACCGCCAAGCAGCTTTGAGCCAATAAACTCATTGAACCGGGCTACCACAATCCCCACTTTAATTCCCTTTGATACTAATTGTCCTTCATATACGTTCATAACATTCTCCTTTTAGTTATAATTTAAAATATGACCCATTTTTTCCTGTTTGGTTTTCAAATAAAACAGATCGTGGCTGGATGCTTCCATTTGGATCGGTACCCGCTCCACCATTTCCAGCCCGAATTCCGACAACCCTTCCATTTTAAGCGGATTGTTGGTTAGCAGCCGCAGCTGTTTGATCCCCAGATCCCTTAAAATCTGGGCCCCGATATAGTATTCCCGCAAGTCTTCCGGAAACCCCAGCTCAATATTGGCCTGCACCGTGTCCATCCCCATATCCTGAAGGGCATAGGCTTTTAATTTATTGATCAGACCAATGCCCCGGCCCTCCTGACGCATGTAGAGCAGCACCCCCCGACCTTCTTTTTCAATGGCGGTCATCGCTGCCCCAAACTGATCGCCGCAATCGCAGCGGAGCGAACCAAAGGCATCGCCGGTTAAACATTCGGAATGAACCCGACACAACACCGGGCTGTCACCACTTAAATCCCCCTTAACCAGCGCCACATGATGTTCGCCGTTAAGCATGTTGACATAACCATAAGCCATAAACTCCCCGTATTTGGTGGGCATTTTGGTGATTGTGACACAATCGATCAGTTTTTCATTTTGTTTGCGGTAGTTTTGCAGATCTTTGATGGTAATAAATTTCAGTTGATGGGTCTGAGCCAATTCGATCAGTTCCGGAGTCCGCATCATCGTGCCGTCTTCTTGCATAATTTCGCAGCACAGACCGCATTCTTTCAACCCCGCCAGTTTGACCAGATCGACGGTGGCCTCGGTATGGCCGTTTCGTTCCAATACCCCATTTTCTTTAGCTACCAGCGGAAACATGTGGCCAGGCCGCCTAAAATCTTCTGGTCGAACGTTCTCGTCGACGCACTTGATGGCAGTAACTGAGCGCTCTGCCGCCGAAATACCGGTGGTGGTATCGACATGATCGATGGACACGGTAAAGGCGGTGCAATGATTATCGGTATTATCCGCAACCATTTGGGGAATGGCTAATTTTTTGACCAATTTTTCGCTCATCGGCATACAGATTAGCCCTTTGCCATAGACAGCCATAAAGTTGACGTTTTCGGTGGTGGCAAATTCAGCCGCACAGACAAAATCGCCCTCGTTTTCCCGATCATCATCATCGGTCACGATGATAATTTTACCGGCTCGTAAATCTTTTAGTGCTTCTTCAATGGTATTAAATTTAAACATAGTACCCTCACTTATTTTGATTATTTTTTTATTAAAACCCGGCCTTAGTCAGAAAATCAATGGTCACACCAGCGGATTTTTCCTGGTGGCGGTCTGTTTTGGGGGCTGGATTCATCAACAGCTTTTCGATATATTTGCCGACCAGGTCGTTTTCCAGATTGACCGGATCGCCAGGTTTCTTAATGCCCAGGATCGTCTGCTTCACCGTATGGGGAATGATGGACACCTTAAAGCTGACGGAAGTCATTTCGATGACCGTTAAGCTGATGCCATCAATGGCAATGGACCCTTTTTCGATGATGTAGCGGAGTATTTTTGGCGGTGCACCAATCTCAAAGATCACGGCATTATCATCTTTGGTGATTTGCACAATGTGACCGGTTCCGTCAATATGACCAGCTACCATATGCCCGCCAAAACGGCCATTGGCGGGCATTGCCCGTTCCAGGTTGACGGCTGATCCGCCTTTTAGATCGCCCAGATTGCTGCGGTTCAGCGTTTCACTCATGACATCGGCCATCCACTTATTTCCGCTTAACTGGGATACCGTCAGGCACACTCCATTCACCGCCACGCTGTCGCCCAGTTTTAAATCATCCATCGTGACCGCACCCTGAACCCACAGTTGGGAAGATCGTTGTCCCTTAATGACCGCAGTGATTTTGCCAACTTCTTCAATAATTCCTGTAAACATGTCTTACCTCTTTGTGTATTCGAGGCAGATATCATCCCCGAATATTTTTATTTTTCGATCCGTGAACTGGAAGGCCTCGGCTGGATCTGCCAGCCCCAGGCCTTCCACCGGAGTTTTGGCGGCCGCACCACCAAATATTTTGGGGGCCAGATAAACCTGGAGCTTACTCACAATACCGCTTTTTAAAGCGCTGAAATTCAGGGTACCGCCCCCTTCCAGCAAAATACTGTCGATTCCTTCCTGCCCCAATTGCACCATCAGTTCCCGGAGATCAAGATGCTCCGCGTCTTTTGCACTTTTTAAAATTCTGCAGCCCATGATTTCAAACCGTTTTATTTTTTGCTGGTCCTGAGAGCAGGTGGCCAGATAGGTCGGTATTTTCCGGGCCGAGGTCACCACCTGTGCCGTCAGCGGCGTCCGCAAATGGGTGTCACAGATTATCCGGATAGGGTTTCTGCCGCCTTCTATCCGACAGGTCAGTTGCGGATCATCCTGCAAAATGGTGTTGACTCCCACCATGATTCCCATCACTTCATTGCGGGTCTGATGCACTGCGTTCCGGGCTGCCTCCCCGGTAATCCATTTCGATTTCCCAGTACGGGTGGCAATTTTTCCATCCAGGGTCATGGCATATTTCATCAGCACATAAGGGGTTTTATTTTTGATGTAGTGAAAAAATATGGTGTTCAGCTCCTGACAGGCTGCTTCCTGCACTCCGGTTATGACCGTGATCCCCTGCTGTCTGAGAATCTCAATTCCCTTGCCACTAACTAACGGATTGGGATCAGTGGCACCGATGACTACCTTGCTAATCCCGCTTTCGATAATGGCCTCGGTACACGGCGGTGTTTTACCATAATGACAGCAGGGTTCCAGATTCACATAAAGGGTCGCCCCGACCGGTGACTCATTACATGCCGCCAGCGCATTACGCTCAGCATGCAGTCCGCCATACTTTTCGTGATAACCGCTGCCAATAATCACATCATCTTTAACAATGACTGCTCCCACAAGAGGATTGGGATTTACCCAACCTCGACCTCTTTTAGCCAAATCGATGGCTATTTCCATGTAATGATCCTGTTTTTCCACCAGTATTCCTCCCTCAAAAACAAAAGTGCCCTGAATAAACATCCAGGGCACTTTTGTTCACAGCTTTCCTGATCCTCGTATAAAAAAACTCTGAAATGATTACCATTTCAGAGCTAAATAAACAAAGATATTTGACATGCAAACTTGATTATCTTCTTTCATCCAGACTTTAACTGTCGGCCTCGGAATTACACCGAATCATACCTTGCGGCTCGTGGGCTATACCACCGGTAGGGAAACTATCCCTGCCCTGAAGACTTCGTATTTAATTGATTAAACTTTATCATAATTGCGATATTTCTGTCAATAGATTAAATTTTATTTTTCTTTCCGTATAGTTTCGTTTATAATAGGAGCATGAAAAAGCATGATGAAACTAACATATTAATGATATTGACTGACCCTTCAGAGAAAGGATGGCCCCATTGTGCACTGGTTTAAAAAAAGCCTGATTCGACGGGTGGGAACAATTGTTATTGGATTTATTTTTGTTGCCTTTGCCGTTTATGGGATCATTTCCATCCAAATGTTAAGTGGTTTTTTTGAAACCAACAGTAAAGAACAAATTTCCAAGGACGCCCAGCAAATTGCCACTGAAATTGACAAGTTTATCGAGAAGAATATTATTATTGTCGAACAGATGAAAACCAATCAGGATTATCAGGCTATCACTGAAGCGCTCAACACCCGGGATGAAAAGCGCCAACATCCATTGTTTAATGTGATAACCCAGGAACTCCAGGCCATCAAGGCTTCTGATCCCAATATTTCTCTGGCTTACATCGGGGTTACCAAATCCAACGATCTGATTTCCTCGACCCCCGAATTTGATCCCAAACCAGACTATGATCTGAATAAACGACTCTGGTACATGGAAACCTTACAATCCCGGGGTGTGACCGTCACCAGTCCCTATATTGACATTGTTACCGAAAAAATGGTGGTCTCCATTACGACCCCGATCCTGAAAAACAACAATGTGATCGGCGCCATGGGCATTGACCTGCAGGTGACTGATATTTCCAAATTGATGAGCAGCTACAAAGTCGGCAAAAACGGCTATACCCTATTAATCAATAAAGACGGCAGTATTTTTTATCATCCTGATGATCCTGAAGTTTTTGCTGCGGGAGGGGTTAATCCCTTCGCCTATCTTGACCTTTATATGAGCCAAATCACCTCCGGTGATAGTGGTGTCATTGAATACCAAATGGGAAATAACGCCAAATACATCGCCTATGTGCCCACCCAGTCATCCAACTGGATTGTGGTCACGGTCATCCCCCGGTCGGAAGTTTTGGCCCCGCTGAATCAGTTTATTTTTAGTCTGTTCTTTATTTCCCTGGTACTGCTGTTTATGATTGCGCTGTTTATCCGGCGGATGACCCGGCTTATTTCCGAACCGATTATAACCATTTCCGGTGCCGTTGAAACCTTCAGCCAGGGTGATCAGGAAATTAATCTGCCGAGCACCCTTTATGACCGGGAAGATGAGCTTGGTATTTTATCCCGGGGGCTCAAAATGATGAGCCATCGGATCATCCAATACATCGAAGAAGTTCAAACCAACAATCAGGCGTTGAACCAGGAAATTGACAAACGCCAGGCTGTTCAATCCCAGCTGGAAATGATTCTGGAGCTTTTATCCGGTACCGATGAAGGTATTTTTATTTTAAACGCAGAATTCTTCTGTATCTATCAAAATACCGCCTTTTCCCGAATGATTGGGATTCCGGAAACTGAAATCCCGGCGCTGAACCTTTCTGAAAAGGGCATCCTGATCAATCAACCCCTGATTGACAGCCTCGAGATGAATCCGGTCTGGTCCGGCGAAATTGAATATGCTCAAAATTCCTCCGAAACGCTGTTTCTGTTTTTGCGGATCAGTAAGGTGAAAAACGACGATACCGATTATTATATCGGCAACATCACCAATCTCACGGCCCACAAGCAAATCGAAAAAGATATTTATTATCTGAAGTATTTTGACCATCTGACCAAACTCAACAATAAGGTCTTTCTGGATGAATCGGGAATGGAATTAATCAGTGGAGACGGCAGCGCTGCCGGAAACCATGCCCTGATCCTGATCAATATCGATGATTTCCGAATTATCAATGAGGCTAAAGGGTTTGATTTTGGCAACAAGGTATTGATTGCCCTGGCCAATCGCCTGAAGACCCTGGTCAGCGATCAGGATGTGCTGGCCCGTTTGGGTAATGACGAGTTTGGTATACTGAAAGCGTATGTTTCTTCCAACGAAGATTTATATGAATACATCATGGATTTAAGCAAGGAACTGGAAAAACAGATTTCCATCCATGATGAAGAACTGATTGTTGATGTCAGTATCGGAATCAGTCTCTACCCCAACGATGCCAACCACTATGGCAAGCTTTTAAAGACTGCCGCTTCTGCCCTCAATAATGTCAAAGCCAACAAGGGACGGCGCTTTGAGTTCTATGATAAGGACATCAACAGCCTCTCGATTCAAAAATACGAAATGCAAAACAAGCTGCGCAATGCCCTAAGCAATCAGGAATTTGTTCTTTACTACCAGCCCCAGGTGGATATGGCCACCAATCAGATTCTCGGCCTGGAGGCTTTAATTCGTTGGAACAGCAGCAATGGGATGGTTCCTCCCGCAAGTTTTATTCCCATAGCCGAAGAATCGAATCTGATTATCCCTCTGGGCGAATGGGTGCTGGAAAATGCCTGTGAGTTTGGGAAAAAGCTTCAATCGCTGGGTTATCAAATACCGATTGCGGTTAATCTTTCGATGCTTCAGTTTAAGGCCCCCTATATCGGGGAACTGATTCAATCCATTTTAACCCGCACCCAGTTACCACCAGAGCTGCTGGAACTGGAAATCACCGAGGGAATTCTGATGGATAATGAGGACGAATGCGAAGCCATCCTGAGCGAATTTCACCGGATGGGGATCCAGGTTTCCATCGATGATTTTGGCACCGGCTACTCTTCTTTGAGTTATCTCAAGAAATTTGCCGTGGATAAGATCAAAATCGACCGTTCCTTTATTAAAGGGATTCCCCATTATGACAATGGCACCATTGCCAAAGTTATCATTGAACTGGCCTCAAATTTTAATCTCCAGGTCATTGCCGAAGGAGTGGAAACCCCCGAACAGATTGACTTTTTACTGAAAAACAATTGTCATATTGCCCAGGGCTTTTACTATGCCAAACCGCTTGATGAGGATCGACTACTGACTTTTATGGCAAAATCAAAAAGGGATATGGCTTAGCCTTATCCCTCGTCAAAAAAGATAACCTAGTACCGACAATTGTTACATCA
>NZ_DJGY01000013.1:24782-33388 GCF_002435675.1 Acetobacterium sp. UBA5834
CAGATTAACAATTGGTCGGTACGATAGTTTACGACAACCTCAGGGATATGGCACATAGCCTTATCCCTTTATTTATTTATCTCCGATCCGCTTCAATTGTTGTGGTGCTATAAAAGAACCACTCATTAAACGATAAATCGTTGCGCCAGGGTTTCAGGATGATCGGTAGTCATCGCTTCGCTCATGATGCAAACGCCTTTAGCGCCAGCCATCATCGCAATTTTATAGTTGGCCTGACTGATCCCGCCGATGGCAAAAACCGGGATTGAGACGGAACTGCAGATCTCTTTAAGAAAAATCAGTCCCCGGGCTGGCAGACCTTTTTTGCAATCAGTGGGAAAAATATGACCGGCGATTAAATAATTGGCCCCCCAGGCTTCGGCTTCCCGGGCCTGTTCCACTGAGTGAATCGAGACCCCGACCTGCTTAAAGTTCCGGATCGCTTCGCAGGTTCTCCGAATGTCATGAATTGACACCTGTACCGCTTCCACCTTCAGTTCCTCGGCAATCTCAAGATTATGATTGATAATTAGTTTAATCAGGTGCCGATCACAGATTTCCTTTACTTTGATGGCCAGTTCCCTATAGTCTGCCTCGCTGAGTTCTTTTTCCCGCAGCATGATGGCATGGGGCTGCCCCTTGGCGATTTCTTCAATTCGACCGAGAAAATCATCCTGGCACAGTTTCTGGTTCGTTATACAAATCAGCATACTTGGCTCCTTTATTTTTCTTGTCTATAGTCTATCATATCCCGACTAAAAAACACCACCCATTTTAGTGAAGGTATTATACCCGGATATAGTCGCAATAAACCGGCTGAAGGCCCCGGTTTAAAATCATCTGATGGACCTCGGGAACGCTGCGGTGATCAGATATCTCAAATTGTTCATCGCCTTTTTCTTCCTGCTCATGTCCACCAACCCCAACACTGACACCGGCCGAAATTTTTGTTGCCACCATCCCGATGACATGGTCCCGAAAGCCCGGCCGTTCCCGGGTGGAAATGGTGATCCCGGCAAAAGGCATCAGCAACCGGTAGGCCAGCATCACCTGCAGCAGCTGTTTCTCATGGACGTCGTTAGGGTTGTTATCGGCTTTGTTAATAAAGGGGCGAAGCCGGGGCGTGGAAAAGCTGATTTCGGCATGGGGGTATTTCTGCAAAATAAAATAGGCGTGGAGTCCGGTGGCAAAGGCATCCTTCCGGAAGTTACCCAACCCCAACAGAGCCCCAAAAGAAACGCCCCGCATCCCCCCCAGCAAGGCCCGCTCCTGAGCCTCAAAGCGATAGGGAAAAACCCGCTTGGGCCCACTTAAATGAACCTGTTCATATCTGCTCAAATCATAGGTTTCCTGATAAACCGAAACAAAATCGGCTCCGCAGTTATGCAGATACGCATATTCATTGGTATTCAGCGGATAGATTTCTATCCCCACAGTGGCAAAATATTCTGCTGCCAGCTTAACCCCTTCGCCGATATATTCCACTCCCGAATGATGCCGGGATTCGCCGGTTAAGATCAAGATCTCTTTTAATCCGGTTTTGGCGATGGCTTTCAGTTCCGTCTCCATTTCTGCCAGACTAAGCTTACCCCGGCGGATTTTATTTTTACAATTAAATCCACAGTATACACAATTATTTTCACAATAATTGGCAATGTAAAGCGGGGTAAACAGACCGATGCTGTTACCAAAGTGTTTGTTTGTTTCGATCATCGCTTTTTTTGCCATTTCTTCTAAATATGGCGTCGCTGCCGGTGATAATAAGGCTCCATAATCGCTTATGGATAATCGTTCTTTTTTTAGGGCTTCTTCCACATCACTGTCGGTAATTTTCTGATCATCATACTTATCCACATTTTTTAAGACTTTATCCCGAATATCGGAGTCTATTTTCTCCATCTCAGGTTGATAGACCATTGGATCAGTGCGTTTTTTTATCATTCTAATCCTCCAAAAATCCGGTTAAGGGGCTGGACGCTTCGCCATGGGTTAAGACCCGGCCGAGACCGGCCAGATAGGCATTACGGCCCGACGCAATCGCCTGACCAAAAGCTTTGGCCATCAGCGGAATGTTTTTAGCTGTGGCCACTGCGGTATTGCACATCACCGCTGCCACGCCCATTTCCATCGCCTCACAGGCCTGGGACGGCCGCCCGATCCCCGCATCGACAATAATCGGAACTGGGATTTCACTAACTAGAATCTCAATAAAGTCCCGGGTACAAAGGCCCTTGTTGCTGCCAATCGGGGATGCCAGGGGCATCACTGCCGCTGCCCCGGCACTGACTAAATCCCGGGCTACATTTAAGTCCGGATACATATAGGGCATCACCACAAAGCCGTCCTTGGCCAGAATCTCGGTGGCCTTGATGGTTTCATAATTATCGGGAAACAGATATTTGGAATCCCTGATCACTTCCACCTTGATAAAATTCCCACAATTGATTTCCCGGGCCAGCCGGGCGATTTTGACCGCTTCCTCAGCCGTTCTGGCACCGGAGGTATTGGGCATCAGGGTAATGTTTTTGGGGATATAATCCAGAATATTTTCTTCCCCACCGTGATTCGCCCGCCGTAGGGCCAGCGTGACGATTTCTGCCCCGCCGTTTTCAACCACCGCCTTGACAATTTCCAGTGAAAACTTTCCTGATCCCAGGATAAACCGGGAATTAAACGTGTGTCCGCCAATTACTAATTGATCTGTCATCTTTTCTCCTTTTGTTTTTTATTTCTTGTTTTTTAAGCCCTGTTCGTTCATGGTGATCTTTAGTCGGCTACTTACCATCACCCACCGCCAACGAAACGTACCACTTCCAGGGTATCCGTTTCACAAAGCAGCACCGCATCATAGCTCGATTTCGGAACGATTTCACCATTTCTGGCGACAGCCAGAGTAGCCACATCAAATCCATTGATTTCTAAAAACTGTAACAGACTCTGATTGTTAACCAGGGTCATTTCTTTTCCATTGACACGCATCTCACTTCCTCCTTTGCTGTTGCAGACGCAAAAAAAGCACAAAATGCGATTACACCCTTTCGGTGGTGTACCCCATTTTGTGCTTTATTTATTCTGTTTTGATTTTATTACATCAGCCCACTAAAGTCAAGATCTGTTTTTTAACCGCTTCTGTCTAACGGCGGGTATAGGCGTTGTAGGCCGCCATTTTACTCTTATCTTCTTCAATTTCCTGAATTTCTTTTTTTAAGGCTTCCAGCCGAACTGTTAATTCCGCTACTTCTGCTTCGTCAACCGGACGATTGGTCACTTCTTTCTTAATTCCCAGGGCTAACAGCTGATCATCTTTTTCCTCGTACTCTTTACGGAGAAGTTCCAGGTTTGACTCACAAGAGATCAGCTGTTTTTTAATCATCCGCATCACCCGCATATCATCATAATTATTTAAGATTGTCTCCATTTTTTATCCCCTCGCCTTCCTAGCATCGTATTTTTCTGTTTTTGAGTTTATCACAGCTGATCATGCAAATACTTATGCGAAGACGAAAAATTTTTGCCAGGCTTATTTTTAATGATCTTTTTACATATATTTTCAGTTTTTTACATAAATTTGCCAAATTTTTAAGACGAACCCGGTTTTGTTGGGGTATAATATTGTAAATAAGTGAAAATTAATCGGAGGTAACAAAATGAATGAAGAGTTATTAGCATTAATTAAAGATAAAAAAGGCTTTATTTGCGATATGGATGGTGTCATCTACCATGGTAACAGACTGTTGCCGGGAGTCAAGGAGTTTGTCAACTGGCTTTATGCTGAAGATAAGAACTTCCTCTTTTTAACAAATTCCAGCGAACGTTCACCCATTGAACTAAAAGAAAAACTAGCTCGACTGGGTCTGGAAATTGATGAAAGCCATTTTTATACCAGTGCTCTGGCCACTGCCAAATTCTTAAAAGATCAGTCCCCGGGCTGTTCGGCTTATGTCATTGGTGAACCGGGTCTGGTTAATGCCCTTTACGACGTCGAAATTACCATGAATGATGTCGATCCGGACTATGTCGTTTTCGGCGAAACCCGCTCTTATAATTACGAATCCGTGATGCGGGCAGTCAAATTGATTCAAAAAGGTGCCAAACTAATCGCCACCAATCCGGACTTAACTGGCCCCACCGAAGAAGGCATTGTACCAGCCTGTCGGGCCTTGGTGGCACCGATTGAACTGGCCACCGGTAAAGAAGCCTACTACGTCGGTAAACCCAATCCACTGATGATGCGTACCGGTATCAAACGGCTGGGCGTTCACAGTGATGATGCCCTGATTATTGGTGACCGCATGGATACTGATATCATCGCCGGGATTGAATCTGGTTTGACGACCTTCCTGGTCCTCAGCGGGGTATCAACCCGGGAAACGGTTAAAGATTTCCCCTACCGCCCCAACTATATCCTTACCGGTATTGATGAGATTGTCGCCGGACTGGGACTACAGTAAAGCGCTTTATTATAAAATCCCTTTCACATTTATAGCTAAACAACGAAAAAGTTGCGATGTTTTTTTACATCGCAACTTTTTTTGCCTTACTTATTGTGCTGTTCTTTGCGGTCCCCTTCTTCAATTTTACAATAACATGATGGGTCACTGTCTTTGCTTGCTTCTTCCCGATCTTTTTTGATCAAATAATAGGACGCCCCGGCTGTCACAATCAATAATGCAATCATTAACAAACTTATCGTTGTGATCCCCAACTGCAACTGCTGGGTGGCCACCTGATAGGTACCAATAAAACCAAACAACATAAAAGCTCCGGCGGATACCAGTTTGACCGTCCGCTCGGGTATTTTTTTACA
This sequence comes from Acetobacterium sp. UBA5834, assembly GCF_002435675.1. NCBI lineage: Bacteria > Bacillati > Bacillota > Clostridia > Eubacteriales > Eubacteriaceae > Acetobacterium > Acetobacterium sp. UBA5834. Next base: position 29,590 of record NZ_DJGY01000013.1, read on the forward strand.
GAGTACCACCCCGATGATAATCCCGATGGCATCGGCAATCAGCATTCCGGTAGTGGTTCCGATCAACACGCCAAGAGCATTTTCGGGAAATTTGGTGGCCAGGGCAATGGTTGCCAGCTGAGTTTTATCGCCCATTTCGGCGATAAAGAAAGCCACCGCCACGGTAATCACCGGACCAAAGCGGGTGGTCCGGTTCTCTTCGCCATCCAGTTTATCCCCCCGAATCGTCCAGAGTCCAAAAAAGATAAAGGACAATGACGCAATCCCCTGAATCCAGATCTGGGCACCATCAAAGCGGGTGATATAGTTTCCCACGGCTACCGCCAGGGCGTGGTTAAAGACGGTGGCAATAAAGACTCCGAGCATCACCTTCCCGGCCTGATACTTGGTAGCAAAGGCCATCGCCAACAACTGGGTTTTATCTCCCATTTCAGCCAGCACCACGGCTCCTACCGCTACTAAAAAAGCAATAAATCCTGTGTACATTTGTATTCCTTCCTGTTTTATAATTTGAAAGCATCCCAAAATAAAAAGACTCCTAGCATAACCCACCACAAAATGGACTATGCTAAAAGTCTCGTTACCGGAATCGGCTACAAAGCCAGGCGACCATCGTCACCAGTATGTTGACTTTGTATAACAACTACTCCCTTTTAACAGTGTTATTTTACAACAATATCCCTGCTTTTGTCAATATATAAACCGGAACGCCTTTTTAATGCTATTTTTACGCAGGCGTTCCGGTTTTATCTAAACCTCAAACGGAATAACCGATGCCAGCAAAGCTCTGGCATAGTGATTGTTGACCCGGGCCAATTCCCCACTTTCTACTTCTTCGACAATTTGCCCCTGATACAAAAAAGCAATCTTATCACAAAGATGGGCCACCGCCTGCAGATCGTGGGCCACAAAGAGATAGGTGATGTTCATCTCTACCCGCAGTTGATGAAGCAGCTTTAAAATCTGGGCCTGAACCGATACATCCAGTGAACTGATGGCTTCATCCAGCACAATAAAGCGGGGTTTCGTGGCAATGGCTCGGGCAATACAGACCCGTTGCAGCTGCCCACCGCTGAGTTCATGGGGGTAACGGTTTTTGACCTCTGGCTCCAGCCCTACCCTCACCAGCAGTTGCTCAATGTGCCAATCCAAATCTTTTTCTGCACCACTGGCACAAAGCGGTTCAGCTATTGCTTCTGTTACGGTGTAGCGGGGATTGACCGAAGCGGTATAATCCTGGAATACCACCGACATTTTTCCCTTATTATTTTTAAGCCACTGTCTGACTGGCAGCCCTTCAAATAAAATACTGCCTTTCTCCGGCTTTTCCAGCCCCATCACCAGCCGGGCCAGGGTGCTTTTGCCACTGCCGCTTTCACCAATCAGGCCAACACAGGAGCCAGCAGTGATGCTTAAATTAACACCATTGAGGATTTTATTCCGGGCTCCCTTAAAATTTGTTCCTACCTGCAGATAGCTTTTTTCCAAATCCTTTATTTCCAGCAGATTAGCCATGGTGGTCTCCTTTTTTCATCGCCCTCTGAAAAGCGTGTGTCAATTCCAGTCGGGTATCAATCAGATATCGGGTGTAAGCATGCCGGGGATTTTTAAAAATGTCAACAGCGTCGCCATATTCCACCGCTACCCCATCTTTCATCACCAGTAGTTGATCGGAAAGATGCTTAACCACCCCCAGATCATGGGAAATAAAAATCAGGGCGGTGCCAATTTTCTGGCGGATGATTAAAAACTCCTCCACAACCTGTCCCTGATTAATCGAATCCAGGGCGGTGGTCGGCTCATCGGCAATAATCAACTCCGGCTCCATTGCCAGGGCGGTGGCAATCATGCAACGCTGCAGCATCCCGCCGGATAATTGGTGGGAATACTTTTTTATTACCTGATCCGGTTCCCGAATATTCATCACCGCCAGGGCCTCTTTCGCCAGGTTCATACTCTGCTTTTTTGTTAGCCCCTTATTCTCGACAAAGGTTTCGGCCATCTGATCGCCGATTCTGGTGATCGGATCAAAGGCCGACATGGCATCCTGGAGAATCATGGCAATCTGTTTTCCGCGGATTTCCCGCAGGGTATCTTCGTTTTGTCTGAGCAAATCAATGGCTTCACCGGACGTTTTAAAAACGGCCTTTCCCTGGTGTTTTAACCAGGGGTTGGTGATTCCCAACAGGGCCCGGGTGATCATCGATTTACCACTGCCACTTTCCCCGACAATTCCCAGACAAGAGTTTTTGGCCACTGAAAAACTGATATCATGAATGATTTCATCCTGATCCCGGGAATCAGTTACCCGCAAATTATTCACCTCAAGAATTACACTCATTCGATCACCGCCTTTTTGCGCCCAAACATCGCCCCAAACAATGATCGCCTGGTTTTAAAGACCTTGTCGATCTTGGGATTCATCGCTTCCTGAATACTGTCACCCAAAAAATTAAAGGCTGCCACCACAATAAAAATCGCCACGCCCGGCGCCAGCATCTGGCCAGGATTGGTGGTCATCACATTTTTGGCTTCGTTGAGCATCATCCCCCACTCGGCGGTGGGCGGCTGCACCCCCAGTCCCAGAAAGGACAGGGCTGATATATTGAGAATTGTCGCCGCGGTATCCAGTGTCGCCAGCACCGCAATCTCCCCCAGCGCTCCAACCAACAGATGTTTTCTGATGATGTGTCCGGTTGAACAGCCGGATACCTTGGCAAATCGGATATAGTTACTATCCATAAACTGAATGATGATTGCCCGGATCATCCGCACATACCAGGCCCATTTGGCAATCACCGTGGCCAGAACAATATTGGCAATTCCGGTTCCGAGGATTCCCACAATGGCCAGAATCAGCACCTCACTGGGAAAAGACAGCATGATATCGCAAATCCGCATTATCACATCATCAAGCCGGCCCCGGAAATAACCGGCAAGCACCCCCAGCACCGTGCCGATTAAAATCGTTACCGCCATGGTCAGGAGCGAGACCAGAATGGTGACCCGGCCACCATATAAAATCCGGGAAAAGACGTCCCGACCCAGTTGATCAGTACCAAACCAATGAGCCAGCGACGGACCCTGAAATTTGTTGATAATGTTCTGCGCAGTTGGATCATAGGGCGCAACCAGGGGTGCCAGAACAGCTAGCAGAATCACCGTCCCCAGAAAAAAGCTGACGGACATTGCCAGGGTATCGTTTCGGAAACGTTTAAAAAAACCGACCATCTCAGGCCTCCCTTCTGCGGGGATCAATCCAGACCGATCCCATATCGACCAGTAAATTACAAAAAACAAACAGTACCGCCATAATCAGGACATAGGCCTGAATCATCGGAAAGTCCCGATTAAAAATAGCGGTCACACAAAGCCTCCCGATTCCCGGCCAGGCAAAAATATTTTCAATCACCACGGTTCCGGCAATCAACTTGGGAATTGACATCCCCAAAGCGGTTAGCGAGGTTTGCAGTGAGTTTTTAAAAACATGCCGGGTGATGGTCTTCTCTGATAGACCCCGAACCCGGCCATACAGCACATAATTTTCCCGCTTGTTCTGAATCATATTGTTGCGGATCAGCCGGACATAGGTGGAAATATACCCCAGCGCCAGGGTTACTGCCGGTAAAATGACAGCGCCCGGAGCCGTCATCCCGCTGGTTGGCAACCATTTGAGCTTAACGGCAAAAAGCCACATCAGGAGGATCCCGGCCCAAAAACCGGGGATGGCGGTTCCCACAAAGACAATTCCCCGTAAGGCCTTATCTGTCAGGCTATCCTCCTTCCTATATTGTCAAGC